>MHHA01000068.1 GCA_001805845.1 Omnitrophica WOR_2 bacterium RIFCSPLOWO2_12_FULL_46_30 | reverse complement strand
CGGATAGAACGGGAGAAAACAATGCCGCCTAAGGATATAACGGCAATCTCGGTGGTTCCTCCGCCAATATCAATAATCATATTGCCGATAGGCTCGCTGATAGGCAGCCCCACTCCAATGGCGGCAGCTTTAGGCTCATCTATTAAATGGATAGAACTCGCGCCGGCGCGCTCAGCCGATTCCCTTACCGCGCGCCTTTCCACCTCCGTAATGCCGGAAGGCACGGCAATGACCACTCTTGGCCCTGTCAGGGTCTTACGCGGCAGAGCCTTTTTAATAAAATAGCGCAGCATCGCTTCAGTAATCTCAAAATCAGCAATCACCCCGTCCTTCATAGGCCTGATCGCCAAGATATCGCCGGGCGTCCTTCCGAGCATACGTTTTGCCTCCGTGCCGACAGCCAGGACGCGATTAGTGCTTTTCTCAATTGCGACAACCGACGGCTCACAGAGGACAATCCCTTCACCCTTTACATAGACCAGGGTGGTTGCGGTTCCCAAATCAATGCCCATATCGCTGGGGAAAAACCCCATAAGGTAATTTGCCTTGCGCTTGATGGCAGCAAGAAACTTTGTTAATTTGACCATAGTCCGGATTAAGAAATCCTTCGCTTCGCTCAATTATTTCCGCACTACCCGATCATTCTCTTTAATCTGTTTGACCAAGTTTGGCTCTACCGGGATTGCTACTGACATGGTATCTCTGACTTCTTCAACCTTGAGCTCGCCGAGCTTTTTCTCTTTGCGGGAAACCTCTAAACTATCGCCAATAGTTAGATTATCTTTTTGGCCGATATTTACTACCACAAAATCATATTCTTTATTGACCACCAACACTTTACCTTCAAGAAGGGCCGTCCCGGGCTTACCCCCTGAGGGGGACTTCTCCCCCGGCGGTGGCTTAGGACCTGTCCCCGGAGGAGAGCTTGGGGCTTGCTCCCCGAGGGAGGCCTGAGCAGGTTCTGCCTGCGAAGCAATTACAATCTTCTCTAACTGCATATCCTGGGACTGGATTCCTTGAGCTTTTTGTTCCCCTTCCTTCTTCTGCCCGGATGCCTCAAGGGTTGCGAGCTTGCCTTTCAGGCTGCCTATCGTTTCATTACTTGCCTTTAAATCAACCTCTAACTTTGACTTGGCATTTTTTAAAGTAATAACCTCTTCTCTGAGTTTTTCGGCTTCCAGGAGCGTATCCTCTTTGGCTTTCTTTTCAGCGGATAATTCCTCATCAAGTGAAGCAATCCTGCTATTAAATTCCTGAATCTTTGCCTGCGCGAGAACTTTCTCCTGCAGGAGGCCGTCAACCTGCTGCTTCAAATTAGAAACTTCTTTTTCAGCAGCTTTTTTCTTAATTTCAATTTCTTCTTTTTCCTGGGTAAGGGCCGCGTTAATCTGTTTTTCATTTTGTAAACCTATAAAGCCTAAGACCGCGGCCGCTATTGCCACGAGTAAAAGAAAAAATAAGAGTATTACCGGACCTTTTGTTTTGTTGCCCATACGGCCTCCTTCTCTTTGTATCTTCCGATCACCTGCCTGCTTGTCCCCTAAAGGGGGCTTGAGCCGGCGAGGCATTGTAAGCAACCGCTATTTTACCCAAACTTCTGGTAAATGTAAAGATAAATGTATGCCCCCTGCCTTCTTCCTGCATAGCGTCGATTCCTAATAGGAAGGTGCAGGGTGAAGATTTCTTCAGGATTATAACTTAAATTATAGCAATGACTTTTTAAAATGCAAGCCCCGTTAGATGTATTTTGTATAGACTACCATATAATTTCTAACGGGGCAAGCATTTTTTATAGCGCGACAAGCGATTTTCTTGTGCTGCCCGACTGCTCCATCTTAATAAAATTGTTGAATGCCGGCGGCAGTTCGGATTGAAAACTAACAAATTTAGATTTCCGGGGATGCAAGAACCCGAGCTCCCTGGCATGCAATGCCAGGCGGATAAAATCTGATTTCCTGCCATACTTGGCATCCCCTAATATCGGATGGCCTAAATGCGCAAGATGCACCCGCAGTTGATGGGTCCTGCCTGTTTCCGGAATAAGTTCCAAAAATGTTGCCTTAGCGAAACGTTTGAGAACCTTATAGCGGGTTAGCGCGTTCTTAGAATGAACAAAGCTAACTGACTGGCGCCGGAAATCTTTCTTATGCCTTCCGATAGGTAAATCGATTAGCCCCTCATCAAGCTCCATGCTCCCGCTGACTAAAGCAACATATGCCCTTTTGATTGTATGCGCAGAAAACTGTTCGGCTAAATTGAGGTGGGCCGTATTATTCCTGGCAATCACCATAACCCCCGAGGTCTCCTTATCTAAGCGGTGCACTATCCCGGGCCGCCGGGGATTTATGGATGAAAGATTAGCGGTATGCGCAAGGAGCGCATTTACCAATGTCCCGGATTGATTACCGGCTCCGGGATGCACCACCAATCCGGCAGGCTTATCAATAACCAGAATATCGCTATCTTCGTAGATTATTTTTAAACTGATCTCTTCGGCTGTTATCCCAGCGGTGGGGAGTTCCGGTATGTTTACCTTCACGGAATCCTGGATTCTTAATTTATGATGGGGTTTGACCGGCTGGTTATTTAAGAGGACGCCTTTATTTAATATCAGTTGCTTAAGAAAAGAACGGGAAGAGCCGTCTTTTTTTAATTCTTCGGCCAAAAACAGATCTATGCGTTTTCCCGCGTCTTCTGCGCCGACTTTAAAATGATGCTCCATAGGAAAAGGCCGCTTAAGAATACGGCAATGCTTATAACCTGAAAAATAGTTAAGCCCCAAAAATTGCGAGGCGAGTCTCCCCGCAGAAATTCCTCAATGAAACGGAGAAGCGAAACGGCTATAAGATAGCAAGCCAAAATAAAGCCCTGCCGGCGAGGCAGGGCTTGCAATAATCTCAAAATGACAAAAATAATCAGCAACCCGAAAGAGGAAAATAGCTGCGCAGGGATAAAGAGCCTGCCGTAACAACAGCCGTTTAAGAAACAGCCTATTCTTCCGATAGATTGAGCCAGGCCAACATAAGGCATTATCAGGTCCAGGGTCTTCAATAAGGGCATCTTTTTGCGTTTTAAATAGACGCACCCCGATAGCATTCCTCCCAGGAACCCGCCATACCAGACTAATCCTCCATGCCAGAGCATAAATACTTCCTGAGGATTATCTAAGAAAAACTGGAGATTGAGCGCGATGTACGCTAAACGGGCGCCGAGGATACCGGCTAACAAAATCACTAAAGACAAATTCCAGAAGAAATCATTCGTTACCTTCAAGGCCGGCGCCTGGCGGGTTAATAAAAAAACAGAAATCCAGAAAGCAAAAACAAGCATTAATCCATAGCTATAGATTTGAATAAAGCCGAATTTGAAGATAACCGGATACATATGTCAGTTCATAGAGTTCATAGAGCATACCTTCAACTCAATAAACTCAAGTAACTCTATATTTATTATCTCCTGCCTCTTGTTTCGGGCGCACCAGGAAGTCAATAGCTAATATAAATATTCCGATAGTGATAGCGCTGTCAGCGATATTAAAAACCGGCCAGATACGAAAATCGAAAAAATCAACGATAAATCCGAGCCTCAGGCGATCAAGGAGATTCCCGCAGGCCCCTCCTAAAATCAAACCAAAGGCAATACGGCTGCTTAAGCTATTCTGCTTACGGTTTAAAAACAGGGCGAGCGTTATGTAAAGAATAACAATTGAAGTTATGATAATAAAGAACGCCTGCCGGTTTTTGAATAAACCAAAGGCAACTCCGCTATTATGCACAAGGGTAAGATGAAATATATCTTTGATTACCGGGATTGACCGGCCTAAGGATAAACTTTTTGAAATATATTTTTTGGCGAGCTGATCAAAAAGAAAAACTGCAAGGGCTATCGAATATGATAGGCGGCTCGGCATCTCTAACGTAAATAATCCCGGATTTTGCAATAGCAAAATCCGCCCGTAGGGCCGACCAATGAAAATCCCGACGGGATTTTCATTGTGTTTGTCGGGGTATCCCAAAAAATCTTCCGCATTTTTTCGTGCATACAGTCTCCGTCGCAAAATAATTTCTATTGCAAATTCTGGGATAATTTAACCGCGGCGGGGTTTTTCCTGCGTTTTCTGGCACTTAAGGCAAAAACAGGCAAAGGGCAGGGCTTTCAACCTGATCCTGGAAATCGGTTTTTTGCATTGCGCGCACACGCCGTAACCTCCATCATCGATTCTTTTCAGGGCGTCATTAATCTGAAGAAGCACATCACGGTCGCAGGAAGCCAGATTCAATGAGAATTCGCGGTCATAAGCATCAGTGGCCAGGTCGGCCATATGCAGGGTATAGCCGGAGATATCGCCCGCCGCCTCCCTCTGGGATTTCTTAAGCGCGTCCTCTGAAATATGTTTAATATCATCGGTAATCCTCTCTCTTAATTTTAAAAGAAGCTGGCGATATGCCCGCGTTTCTTTCTTAAGCATCTTTCCCATTTCTCTTTAGTCCTCCTTGATTAATCTTTCAAGAAAAATCTGTCCTTCCGACAGAAACTTTGACAGATTTTTCGCAGTCCCCCCCTTGTTTTGTTTCGCTTCGCTTGACAAAACAAAGCAGGGGGGAAGCATATAATTTCCTATAGCGCAAGTGCTACGACACATTTTGGGCATACCTCAGGGTAGGCATCATTTACTCCAATATTGCGAGAGTAACCCCAGCAGCGCGGGCATTTTTTACCCTGCGCCCTCAAGACATTAATATAAGATTCTGCCGCTTTCTCTAAATAAACGCCGGAAACGATAAAGACCTCAGATAAAATTTTTTCAAATCCCTTAAGGAAGCTGTCTTCTTCGGTTATGCCTATGATAAGCTCGGCCTCAAGAGAACTCCCGATTTCACCGCTTGCCCTTTTTTCCTCTAAGGCCTTTAATACCTTTGCTCTAAATTGGATGAGATTATACCATTTATTTTCCAATCCGTCATCAATAAATTCATTTTCGAGCTGGGGCCAGTCAGAAAGATGTACGCTCACCTGCCGCCCGGCGCCTCTGGTATGCTGCCAGATTTCCTCAGCGGTAAAGGGGAGTATCGGCGCAATTGCTCTTACTAAACCTAAGAGTATCTCATACAGCGCCGTCTGGGCAGAGCGCCTCTGGAGGCTGTCTTTCTTAAAGGTATAGAGCCGGTCCTTAAGGATATCAAGATAAAAATTAGACAACTGCACAATGCAGAATTGATATAGCTCCTGATAGATTCTATAAAATTCAAATTCTTCGTAGTGCTTGGTAATTCTTTTTAGAAGTGTGTAAGCGAGAGACAAACTGTAACGGTCTATCTCGCACATCTTATCATAATCAATCCTATCTTTATCAGGAGAAAAATCATATAAGTTGCCTAATAAAAATCTGACTGTGTTACGAATCTTTCGGTAGGCATCAGTAAGCCGAAGCAAAATATCTTTAGAAATCCTCACATCCTCATTATAATTGCTTGAAGCCGCCCAGAGCCGCAGGATATCTGCCCCGCATTCCTTAATAGTTTCTTGCGGAGCGATCACATTCCCCATAGACTTGGACATCTTCTTTCCTTCACCGTCAACCACAAAACCGTGGGTAAGCGCTGACTTAAAAGGGGACTTTCCTTCAATAGCCATTGAGGGTATTAACGATGCCTGAAACCACCCCCTATGCTGGTCAGAACCCTCTAGATACAGGGACGCAGGATACTCCAGAGATGGATTGGCCATCAGCACCGCGCGATGGCTCACCCCCGAATCAAACCATACATCCAGGATATCCTCGCCTTGGGTAAAGGTGTCATTTTTACAATGGGGACAGGTGTAATGCTTCGGCAAAAATGACTTCACATCCTCCTTAAACCAGACATCGCTTCCTTCGGCCAAAACCTTCCGGGTAAAATTATCCACAACCTCAGGCGTAAGCATTTCCTCCTGGCAATTTAGACAGCGCACTGCAGGAATCGGCACGCCCCAATACCGCTGGCGCGATAAACACCAATCCGGCCGCAGTTCTATCATTGCCTGGATCCTCTGCCTGCCTGACTCGGGGATAAAACCGATATCGCTCTTGATAGCGTTAAGCAGTTTTCTTCTTAATTCGTTATGTTCAATATTCAAGAACCACTGCTTGGTTGCCCGGAAAATTACGGGATTTTTACAGCGCCAGCAATGAGGGTAGGTATGCTGTTTCTGGCCAAAGAATAAAAGGCAATCAATGAACCGTAATTTCTCAACTATTCCTTTATTCGCCTGAAACACATTCTGGCCTTTAAATTCAGAGACAGTAGCATCAAATCTTCCCTGCTTATCCACCGGCATAAGTATGGCTAACCCATACTTTAATCCCGTAAGATAATCTTCCTGGCCATGGCCAGGCGCAGTGTGCACCAGGCCGGTGCCCTCTTCCTGGGATACATAATCCGCCAAAACCACTTTTCTTGAAATAGTATCATTAAGAAAAGGATGCTCATAGGTTAAACCTTCCAGGTCTTTGCCGCGGACTAATTTTAGAGTTTGAGCGTTATCTTCATCTATACCGATGTCTTTAAACGCACTTGATAATAAATTCTTGGCAATCACCAAAGTACCTTTTTCAGTTTTTACAAAACAGTATTCTAAGCCCGGATGCACCGCGACTGCCACATTGCCAAAGAGCGTCCATGGCGTGGTAGTCCAGATAACCAAATAAGAGTCAGTTGATAGTTGATAGTTGATAGTTGATAGTTTCTGGTTGTCACTAAGCTTGAATTTCACATAAATAGAGGGGGAACTTCTATCCTCATATTCCACCTCTGCCTCGGCAAGCGCGGTTTCGCAAGTTACGCACCAGTTTACCGGCATCAAAGCGCGGTAGATAAAACCCCGCCTCACTAACTCACCTAAGGCCCTGACTATTTCATATTCATATTTTTTATCTAAGGTAAGATAGGGATTCTTCCAGTCACCGAATATCCCCAGGCGCTTAAACTCCTCTTTCTGGATATGCACATACCTCATCGCGTACTCATAGGCCCTTTGCCTGAAATCAATGCGTGAAATCTGTTCTTTGGTAATATTGAGCTCTTTAAATAACTGATGTTCAACCGGCAGGCCATGGCAATCCCAGCCCGGCACATATGCCGCATCAAACCCCTGCATATTTTTAAAACGGACAATAATGTCTTTGAGTATCTTGTTTAAGGCATGGCCGATATGGATGTTGCCATTAGCGTACGGCGGGCCGTCGTGCAGGACATATTTGGGCTTACCCTGATATTTCTGGCGAATCTTGCCGTAGATATCCTCGCTTTTCCAGAACTCCAGGATCTTCGGCTCATTCTGGATGAGGTTTGCCTTCATCGCAAAAGCCGTTACCGGAAGGTTTAAGGTTGATTTGTAATCCATTCTAAAGATATTTTCCGATAATTATCTTCAAGCCCTCTTTGACTTTCTTGGGAATGCGCTTTTTGTCGGTGATGACTGCGTCTTTAAGCGCATAGCAGCAGGCGCAACCGCGTTTATCCGATAAAGAGGGGATTAGATTTTTTAAGATATTTTTGGCATTCTGGATATTCTTATTTAAATTGGCAATGACCATCTCAACCGTAACCGCCTCTTCGGATTCATACCAGCAGTCATAATCGGTAACTGCGGCTAAGGTAGAATAACAGAGCTCTGCTTCCCGGGCTAATTTTGCCTCAGCCATATTGGTCATACCGATAATATCCATTCCCCACTTACGGTAAAGCTCGGATTCTGCCCGGGTTGAAAATGCCGGCCCTTCCATATTAATATAGGTTCCTCCCAGATGCGCTGTAACGTCTGATTTTTTTGCCGCCTCATAAACGCTCTTTGCTAATTCAGCGCATACGGGCCGCGCAAAGCTGATATGCGCCACAATCCCTTTTTCAAAAAAAGTCATTTTGCGCGCCTGGTTTGTGCGGTCCACAAATTGGTCAGGAATCACAAAATCTAACGGCCTCAAGCCTTCCTTTAATGAGCCGCAGGCAGATAGAGAGATGATTCTTTCTGCCCCTAATTTCTTCATTCCATAGATATTGGCCCGATAATTAATCTCAGACGGGCTTATGCGATGGCCTACGCCATGGCGCGGTAAGAACACTACCTGCCTGCCGCCCAATTCTCCGGTGATATATTTATCTGACGGCCTGCCAAAAGGAGTCTCAACAATTATGCGCCTGACATTCTTTATGCCTTCTATATCATATAAACCGCTTCCGCCGATAATGCCAATCTTTGCCATCGCTTTACTCCTTTTTTGCTAATGTTTCTGCGCGCGCCAAGGCGGCTTTGACCGCTTCTTCCAGAGAACCCCCCCGGCCTAAAACCTCTAAAGCCGCTTCTGTAGTGCCGCCCTTTGAGGTTATTTGTTTTATCAACTCTGAAGGAGAAGACTTCGTCTGAACCAGCAGCTCCTGGGCACAATTAGCGGTAAGCACCGCTAAGGCCTTTGCTTCTTTACGGCCAAAACCAATACCCTCTGCGGCTTGAGCAAGGGAAGCGATAAAATCCTTTAATACCTTGCCGGAATTCTCCCGGTATTCTTTAGGGTTAGACTCAATGAGAGCAAAATAATATGCCGGCCCGCTCCCTGAAATTGCGGTTACCGCGTTCATCATATTTTCTTCTATTTTTCTGGTTATACCTAAATGATTGAATAACTCTATCGCATAGAGAATATCTCTCTCGGCAGCAAAAGAGCCGCCGCATAAACAAGTTACAGACCTGCCTATTCTGGCTCCCATATTTGGCATTACCCTTATAACCCTGGCCTTACCCAGCGCCTTCTCAATGTATCCGGTGGTTATCCCTGCGGCGATAGAAATAATCAGCGGGGTAACGGCGCAATCCCTGATTCCTTCTAAAATATTATCCAAATCCTGCGGCTTGACCGCTAATATTATTGTCTTGGCCTCTTTTAGTAAATTCGGCAAATTATCTGCCGCCTCTATCCCTGTTAAATTACCAATTATATTTTTATCCTTATCAAATACCGCTACTCGATACTCTCTCTTGATGCGCCCTGCAATGGCAGAGCCCATATTGCCAAAGCCAATTATCCCCACCCTGTCCATTAATTTAGGCCCTCAAAAACTATTCTACCCAGCCTAAGCATATTAGAGCCCTCTTCTATGGCTATCTCAAAATCGCTAGACATGCCCATTGATAAAACCCGCAACCCGCAACCCGCAACCCGTAACCCGCAAATTTTGGCCTGTAAATCTTTTAACATTCTAAAATACGGCCGGGTTTTCTCCGGGTCGTCTACAACTGGACTAATGCCCATCAGCCCCTTTATATTCAAATTTTTAAATTCTGACATTTCTTTTATAACTTCTTCTGCCTGTTCGGGTTTTACGCCAAATCTGGAGGCGTCAGCGGAAATGTTTACTTCAACTAATATATCCTGAATCTTCTTGACCTTCTCGGATTGTCTGTTAATTTCCGCTGCCAGGCGCAGGCTGTCTACCGATTGAATCAAATCAAAAAGTTTTACCGCCTCTTTTGCCTTATTCGTCTGCAGGTGGCCAACCATATGCCACTTTAGCCCGTCCTTTATTACCCCGGAAAGCATGTTATATTTATGCAGAGCTTCCTGGACCTTATTTTCGCCGATATTGCTGATCCCCGCTTCAACTACTTCTCTCAAGCTGTCTACTGACCTGCCTTTACTTACTGCGACAAGCGTAATTTCCTGCGGATTTCTTCCTGTTTTAACGCAAGCAGATACAATCCTTGTTTTGATACCAGACAAGTTTTGCTTAATCATTTATCGCTCCTGCCTGAAGCAGGCAGGGATTACGGCAGTGCTATTTTACCGAATTATAGCTTTTTTAAGTTTTTTGCCAGCCCCGTTAGAAATTTTTCTTACTTATTATATCATTAATTTCTAACGCGGCAAGCAAAAGAAACTAAATTAAGTCCTTAATCGCTTCGAGGAGTTTCTGGACGGGTGAGTTCTTAAGAACGAACCTGTCGGCGCGGCGGGCATAAAGAGAGTCCATGTACTTTTGAAAGGCGGTATAAATGATAACCTTTGTCTCTGGCTGCAAACATTTAAGGCAGTCAAATACCTCGATGCCGTCTTTCTCGGGCATCATTAAATCAAGGATAACTAACTGCGGCTGGCTCTTTTTTAAATAAGCCACCAGCTCGTAGCCGTCCTTAACCGTGTCTATAACGTATCCGCTGTCGGTCAATATATCCTTTAAGGTTGAGCGGATGCTGACGTTATCATCGGCAATAACGATAACTTTTTTCTTCGCCATATTGTTAGTTTTTAAATAGGGACAGCGACCATTTATTTTTTGCCCTGGATTATCTGCAGAAAGACATCTACGATTGCCGGGTCAAACTGGGTTCCTGAGCCTTCCCGGATAATCTTCAATGCCTCTTCTTTGCTGTATGCCTTTCGATAGGGCCGGTCAGAAATCAAGGCCTGATAGACATCGGCGATAGCCACGATCCTTGCTCCCAGGGGTATATCCTTGCCCTTGGCCCCGGCAGAATATCCCAGGCCGTCATACCTTTCGTGATGATGGAGAATCATCGGAAGCACCTCTTTAAGAATATGAATATCCCGGATAATCTCTGCCCCTATCTGCGGGTGCCTTTTTATTTTCTCGTATTCTACCGGACTCAAGCTTTTCCTCTTATGGAGTATCTTATCGGGAATGCCGATTTTGCCTAAGTCATGCAGCATAGCCGCATGCTGGAGATTTTCTATTTCATGAGAAGAAAGGCGCAGTTTCTTGCCGATTTCAGTAACGATGGAAACCATACTTTCAGAATGCCTGCCGGTGTAATGATCCCTGGCCTCAACCGCTTTGGCAAAGGCATAAATTGACTCTACGAGGATCTGGTTGGTCCTATTCTTCATTCTATGGAGTCTTTCTTTCAATTTATCAATATTGAGCCTCCCCCCATCCCTGATAATATCCTTGATCTCTTTGGTGGAGATGCTCTGGTATGGAAAGAGCTGGTTTCCTCCTCTTTCCTTTGCTTCGCGTAACGCCTTATCTGCCGCATCTAAAAGTTCAGTAGTATTATTGCCGCCGTCTTCGGGAAAATTAGCTACGCCGATACTTATTTTAAGCTTGATTCTCTTATCCCCGCGGTCAAATATGTGTTCTTTGCATTTTTCCAAAAGGCGCTTTCCAAAATTAACGGCTCCTTCTTTGGCGGTATCAGGCATCAGGATTACGAATTCCTCGCCCCCGTAGCGGACCACGATATCGTTAGTGCGCGCGCAATTCTTGAGATATCCGGAAAACTCCTTCAAAATAGAATCGCCGTAGTGATGGCCGTATACTTCATTGATTGATTTAAAATAGTCAATATCGAGCATTATCAGAGACAAGGGCAGAATGTACCTTTTTGCTCTCATGAATTCGGAAGCAATCCGTTCCATAAGATAGCGGTAGTTGTGCAATCCGGTGAGAGAATCCTTTAAGCTTAGCTCCTTTAGCCTGGCGATTAAATTCTTGTTTTCTAAGGAAAGCTCCTGGGTTTTGAGCGCTTTTTTTATGGTTATCTTTAATTCCTCCATATTCAGCGGCTTCTGAAGATAACTGAATACGCCTTCCCGCAAGCTCAGGATGGCAGTCTCTAATGAAGCGTAAGCGGTAAAGATGATTACCATGGTCTCGCTATTTTTCTTTCTGATACCGCTTAATAAATCCAACCCCGAACCGTTAACAAGATTAAGGTCTACCAGGGCCAGATGATAGAATTTTTTTTCGATATTCTCTCTGGCTAAGGCAATACTATCAGCGATGGTTACATTGTAACCCTCTTCGCCAAGGATATCCTGCAGTGTCTCCAACATTTTGCTATTATCATCCACAATCATGATATTGATGGTTCGCTTACGCTCACCATCAATCCTCAAACGAGTCGAAGGATTGATTTCTTTTTCCATCTTTAAGCACCTGCTCCTATGGCTTTGGCTATAAGGAAAGCCAAACCATCGCCTTACTGGCCTATCGGTAACTTGATAATGACTGCCGTGCCCTTGCCGTATTCGCTTTCTAAGTTAATGCTGCCCTTGTGCTTCTCTATAATAATTTTAGCTGTTGCCAGCCCCAAACCGGTCCCCCGCGACTTGGTTGAAAAAAAGGGCTCAAAAATTCTTTCTTTATCCTCTTCTTTTATCCCCTCTCCGCTATCCTTAAATATAAGTATAACATAATTATCCGCCTTTGTCCCGCCAATATGCAGCGTGCCGCTGTTTCCCATTGCCTGGAGGGAATTGAGAATGATATTAAAGAAAACGATGCCTAATTGAAGCGGATCAACCTCAAGCGGCGGCAGCCTTTCAATGCGCATCTCTATTTTTATGCCTTCGGGTATTTTTACTTTATCAAGCGCTGCCTTTAAAAGCTCGCGCGCATCCACTCTTTGCAATTGCGGCTCCTTGGTC
Organism: Omnitrophica WOR_2 bacterium RIFCSPLOWO2_12_FULL_46_30; assembly: GCA_001805845.1. Taxonomy (GTDB): domain Bacteria; phylum Omnitrophota; class Gorgyraeia; order Gygaellales; family UBA12090; genus 2-02-FULL-45-21. Next base: position 1,181 of record MHHA01000068.1, on the reverse strand, counting down.
CGTGAGAAAGCCAGAATATTCTCAATAATTCTTTCTGTCTCGGTAATCTGCTCATCCAATATCCCTAAGTGCCTGATTACCTTTTCATCCTTGGTCTCTATTCTCATTTTTAAAAAATAGGCGGCATTTCTCATTACCCCTAATTGATTCCTGAATTCATGGGCAATAACTCCTGCCATACTTCCGATAACCGCAAGCCGCTCTGAAAGCGCAAGCGAGCTTTGCGCCTTTTTGTAGTCGGTAATATCTTCAAAAATCTCTAAGATTGCTTTTTTGCCCTGATATACCATTGCGGTATGGGTGATGAGAAAGATTCTCCCCTGCATCGCGCCTGCCACCTCAAGCTGCCTGGTCTCTCCCATCTGCGCCACGTTCTTAAGAGGGCAATTAAGGCATTGCTGCTTGTCGTCTTTATAGAGGAGGTAGCATTTCTTGCCTATGGCGCGCTTTCCGAAGACGCGCTCCATTTTTTCATTCAGATACAACAGGTTGCCTTCTTCGTCCACGATATCTATTCCGAAAGGCATAGTCCTTAAGAGCGTTTCATCAAATTCATTGACTACGCGCAATTGCCGATCTAATTCTTTACGTTCCTTAATCTCATTTTGTAACTGCTCATTTGAACGCAGCAGCACCGCATCCTCTATCTGGAGTTCCTTGCTTTTTTCTTTAATCCGTTTAACCATTGGCCGGAAAAGGAATACGCCGGTTAAGAGAAGAACAAAAAGGGCGCTCAGCAGAACGAAAAATTGCAGCGCTTCCAGGTTTGCGATTTTTCGTTCGCTTTCCTTTTGATATTGCCTGACCGCGGCATCCAATGACCGGATAAGCTCACCCGATGCTGCCTCAAGAATGTATCCCAGATGAGTATTCTCCAGGGTAAGTTCGTTATCAGGAGCAGAAAGCAAACTCCCGGCTTCTCCTATATATTGCCGTATCTGTTTATCTAAGGAAAGAGGCGAAGAAAAATACATTGCCTGGATCTCCGGAGAGGACTTGACGGGAAGATTCATCTCAACTGAACCATTGAGCAGGCCGACGTGGGAGCTTTCCATAAGCTCAATAATATCTGTAAGTTCCTGGCGCAATTGCTGGCGCAGGCTGCCTTCTGCGGCATTGCTCAGCCTCAAAGAATAGAGAGCAATCCGCTGTGAAAGCATTCTTTGCCTTCCGCTGACGTT
>MHHA01000067.1 GCA_001805845.1 Omnitrophica WOR_2 bacterium RIFCSPLOWO2_12_FULL_46_30 | reverse complement strand
CTTTCTTAAAACCCACCTCCTCTTCAAGAATTTATATTTCCAGCAGGGAATAGCTTATCCTTGTAGCATAATCCCCTGCCTTTATATCCAAAGAGCCTTCCAACTCGTAGATAATCTTAAACTTATCGCTTGAGCCGCTGTTATCAGAAATATACAGAATGCTATCCCCTTTTTTCGCCGCTTGTTTTTCGGTGGCTTTCAATGTCCCTTTTGTTTCCATACTCTCGCTTCTAAAGGTAAAATACTTTGCCTCAATTCTATTGCCCTGGCTATCAACTAATTCTGATAAAACATTCTGGTTGAGCTGGTATCTTTTACCTGTATTGTTTAATATCTCAACAATTACCTCATTTCTTTTAGGTGGCTCCCCCGGCCTGACGCCGCTAAATTCAATGAGGCCGCTATCAAGCTGGGGAGTAATGAGAAGGTCAAAGACCCGCTCGATTTCTACTTCTAATTCAAGAGTATGTCTTTCTAGCTCAAGGCCCATCTCCTCCACAATAAACTGGATACGCGACCTGTACCTGCCTGCCTTTGCTTGAGCCATATCTCCCAACGTGTAGGAAACAATAAAACTATTATCCGTTTCGCCGGTTGGCTTTGATTTATAGATAGTCAGTGGATTTAGAGATAACCCGCTTAAGGGCAATCCCGCTCCTAATTGTGTGCCCTGCACTTCAAGATTTACTACCCCGGGTTCAAGCCGTTTGCCCTCGCTTGATTCAGGGGGAAGGATTAAGATTTGATTTATAGAAAAAGGCCGGTTAAATTTGTCATTAATCTTTACCAGGACATCGCATCTTTTGTTTTCTTCTTTTCTTGAGTTAAGATAGATCAATCCTGAGCCCGAAGCAGTGGTGATGTCTATGGAGGGTTTAAGCTGTCCGGTCTCGGTTTCCGGTTTTACTACCACAATGACGTTTAAAATAGTTGAAACCGAACTCTGGCTGGCATTCACCGGGATTACGGTAAATCTGAGCTGGCCGCGGTAAAAATCCGTCCGGATTCCCTGGGGGGCATTAAGGGTATAGGCTAAGGTGAAAGAATCCGGGCTGCCGTTTTGATTTCCCGTATAAATCACTGAATTGGTAACGGCCTCAGGATTTACCTTTAATCTGCCAAATTTATTCGTCCCGGATAATCCCCGCAGCGTAAGGTTATTCCAGGGAATTTCATCGCCTCTTGCATTTCGTAAAGGGCTTAAGGGTTCCTGCCTTAATTCATACTGGGCAGTAGTGCCTCTCATTTCCACATCTACCTGCCGGCTGACTTCCTGGTAAACCTGATTTAGCTGTCCAAAATCCAACTCACTGCCGCCTGTCTGAGGATTAACTGACAAAGAAATCTCAGCCTGAAGATATTGCGGAAGAATAAATAAAACAGAGAGGGCGGCAATTAAAATTAGCGTTATGTGGCTGGCCTTTTTTACCATTTTAAGCACCTAAGGGCTATTTTATTTATTTTATCCTTACCAGAGTCATTGTCAAGGGAAATCTTAATTTCAGGTCTAACAAAACAAAAATCCGGATTGACCCATTTTGTCAATCCGGACTGAAATCTCGTGGCTTTTCCTGACTACCTCCATAATCAGGAAAACCGGACTAAAATGTTTTTAAAAGTTTAAATAAAGTATATACTACTTAAAGTAACCTGTCAAGCTAATTTTATTTATCTATTGGTATGGAAATCGCCTTGAGCTGAATCCGTAAGGAGTGAATGAAAGATACCAGATACAACTTATGCTTGGCTGACATATACATCAAGCCCTTAATCCGGCAGTAAAATGCCTCGGTATTATCCTTGGAATTCCGTTTCTTTATTACATATAGGGCCGGAGCCTGTCCAAATTCCTCAGCCTGCGCCACGTTACGGATACGGCAAATCAAGTGGCGATTCACCACGGTGCGGATTCCCTCCTGCTCAATAGATTCAGAGCTATAGAGGATTCTCTGGCGCCTGTTTTCCGAAGTAATGTTTTTAAAAAGTAAGTTTTTCATGGCTGGTGGGGTTATATATAGTTTTTAAAAGTTTTTAACAAGCTAAGATAAAACTTCTAAAGAAAGTATAACACCCCCCATCATGATTTCAAGGGTAAAACAGCCATTTTAAGAAAGCGCTTTTTTAGAGGAAATATTTATGGCTTGCGGCGAAGATTCAGGCGTGGTTCTTGCTTGTGTAACAGTCTGTAGATATTTGACTTATGACGAATAATTACAAAGATGGCAAGAGTCAAAGCCATTAAAATCAGCGGTATCGGTTGTTTCAAAATTATAAAAAAGACGGGAAAAAGGGCCGCGCTTACTATGGAAGCCAGGGAAACTATTCTGCTTATAGAGAATACGGCAAGCCAGAGCAATATTTCCGCAAGCAGGATTATTTTCAGAGCCGGGAACTTGAGCGCGAATCCAATTAGGACACCCAGGGTAGTAGCCATACCCTTACCACCCTTAAACCTTAGGAAAATAGTCAAACTATGGCCGGCAACCGCCGCTATTCCCAGTAAAATTCTTAAGAGCAAACTATCCAGGCCTAAACCTTGCTGAATAATAAAGTCCGCGAGCGGCGCCACGCAGATAAGTCCTTTTAAACCGTCAAGGAATAGGACCGTTATACCTATATAGGGGCCAAGGACGCGAAAGGCGTTGGTTGCGCCTACGTTGCCTGAGCCATGCTTACGGATGTCTATACCCCTGGCTAATCTTCCTAAAATATAGGCGCTGGGAATAGAGCCAATGAGATAACTAAGCGCTACGGATAAAATCAGGAGCATACAAAACCTTTAGCCCTTTCTTTAAATAATCAATAGATGAGCTCACCGTAAAAAAGGCGGTTAAGACCGCTGCCAGATAGGTATATTGAAATTGGAGCAGGACTAAGACGATAGTAGACATCTGAAAAAAAGTCGTATATTTTCCCCAGCGGCTGGGAGTTAAGACCAATTCATCCTTAGTCATATAAATTACCGCTGCGCCCAGAAGAATCAATAAGTCGCGGCTTAAAACAATTATCACCAACCACAGCGGCACGTTGATACCCTGCGGAAAATTGTCCTTAAGGTAAACAAAAATAAAGGCGCAGGATAAGAGCATCTTGTCCGCTAAAGGGTCTAAGATTGAGCCGGCCTTGGTTTTCTGCCGCATAACCCTGGCCAAAAATCCGTCTAAGCCGTCGGAGAAAACCGCTAAAGAGAATATGCATAAGGCAACAAACCTCAGATAATCCCGCCAGGGCTGGTAATACAAAATGGCGGTCACGAAAAACGGGACCGAAACAATCCTGAAAATAGAAACCTTGTTCGCAAAACTCATTCCCCTGGTTTTTTGAGCGGGGTTCACCCCGTTCAAAACCTCTTTTTCTTTTCCTGTTGCGCTGTAGTTTTGAACGGGGTTCATCTAATAATCCTCATCCGATTGATTGGCCAGTAAATGAGCATCGCCTTGCCTAAGAGATTCTTCTGGGGCACAAAACCCCAGTAGCGGCTGTCCTGCGAGGATGAGGAATTATCGCCCAGGACATAGTAGAAATCCTCAGGAACCTTAATCGCTTGTCCTTCTCTGCCATAGGCGCTTTCCGGGCGGTTGTAATAGTAATGGTTGCTTATCAGCGGCTCTTTATTGAAAACTTCATTGATGTAGATACCGCCGTTTTTGATTTCCACTGTTTCGCCGGGTAAAGCAATCAGCCGTTTGATAAAGTCCTTTTTGCGATCTTGAGGGTAAATAAAGACAATCACATCGCCGCGCTTCGGCTCTCGCAGGGCCGGAAGCACTAAGTCGGTAAAAGGAATCTTTGCGCCATAGATAAACTTATTCACTAAGATGCGATCGCCTTCCAGCAGGGTGGTGCGCATTGAACCGGTAGGGATCTTAAAGGCCTGGACGATGAATTGGCGGATAAAAAGCGCCAGGATAAGCGCAACGATAAGGGACTCAACCCACTCCCGGACTACGGATTTTATTTTCTTCTTCTGGTTTTGCCGCCTTGGCGGCACCCCGCCTTGGCGGTGGCTGGTTTTGCCGCCTTGGCGGCACCCCGCCTTGGCGGTGGCTGGTTTCTGGTTTCTCATTTTATGCTAAATCTTCAGCACCTCTAAGAATGCCTCCTGGGGAATTTCCACCCTGCCAAACCTCTTCATTCTCTCTTTTCCTCTTTTCTGCTTTTCCCAGAGCTTGCGTTTACGGGTAATATCGCCTCCGTAACATTTTGCCGTTACATTTTTTCCTGCGGCGCGGATTTTCTCCGCGGCAATAACCTGGCTGCCTATGGCCGCCTGGATGCTTACCTCAAATAACTGCCTGGGAATTAATTCCTTCAGGCGGCTGACCAAACTCCTGCCCTTCTCATAAGCCATTTCTTTATGGATAATACTTGAGAAGGCATCGCAGGCGGCGCCGTTAATTAAGATATCCAATTTTACCAATTTTGCGGGAAAATATCCAATAAATTCGTAGTCTAAAGAGCCGTAGCCGCGGGTTGAGGACTTCAAGCGGTCATAAAAATCAACTAAAATTTCTGCCAGAGGCATATCGTAGACAAGCTTTACCCGGTCTGCGCCCAAAAACTCGGTAGCGTTATAAATGCCTCTTTTTACCCTGGCTAATTCATGAACCCCCTCAAGCGTATCGGTGGGAACCAGCATTATTACCGAGACATAGGGCTCCTCGCACTCGGCAATATCCTGGACCTCGGGAAGTTTAGCCGGATTATCCACCTCCGTAATTTCGCCATTTCGCTTTTTAATCCGGTAAACCACGCTGGGGCTGGTTAAAATAAGATTCAGATTATATTCCCTTTCTAATCTTTCCTGGACTATCTCCATATGCAGCAGCCCTAAGAATCCGCAGCGAAAGCCAAAACCAAATGAAGGCGAGCTTTCCGCTTCATAGACAAAGGAGGCGTCGCTAAGCCTGAGTTTTTCAATTGCGGCGCGCAGGTTATCAAAATCAGAGGCATTGACCGGATACAGGCCGCAAAAAACAAGGGGTTTTAACCTGCGAAAGCCCGCAAGCGGGGCATCAATGGCTTCACCTGCCTTAAATACCGTATCTCCCACTGCCACATCAATAGCAGCCCGAATGTTGGAAATAAAGTATCCGACTTCACCGGCCGAGAGGCTTTCAACCTTGGTCATTTTAAGATTTTTAAGCACCCCCAGCTCTTCAAGCTTATAAACCTTGGAGGTCTGATACATCCTAACCGTATCCGCTGCCTTAAGCGTTCCCTCCACGATTTTAAGATACACGATAACTCCCCGGTAAACATCAAATACGGAATCAAAAATCAAGGATTTTAAAGGCATGTCCGGATCGCCCGAAGGAGGCGGAACTGCCTCAATAATTCTTTCTAAAATATCTCCCACGCCGGTTCCCTCTTTTCCTGAAGCCAGAATTATCTCTTTCTCCTCAAAATGAAAAACCTCCAGCAGCTGCTTTTTGGTTCTTTCAATATCAGCGCTGAGTAAATCAATTTTATTTATTACCGGAATGAGCTTTAATTTCAGCTCCTTAGCTAAATTAAAGTTGGCAACGGTCTGAGCTTCGATGCCCTGGGTGGCATCCACAACCAACAACGCCCCTTCGCAGGCAGCCAGGGCCTTAGAGACCTCATAGGTAAAATCCACATGGCCCGGGGTATCAATCAAATTAAAAATGTAGGCCTGCCCATTCAGGGCTTTGTATTCAAGGCGTACGGTTGAGGCCTTGATGGTTATCCCCCGCTCCCGCTCCAACTCCATATCATCAAGGAGCTGGTTATGGAAGGTGCGCTTATCCACCGCGCCCACGAACTCTAAGATTCTATCCGCAAGGGTAGATTTGCCGTGGTCAATGTGGGCGATGATACAGAAATTACGAATCAGTGATTTACCCATCCTAAAACCGTATCCACTACCTCTCTAATCGTCATACGAGTGGTGTCTACATAAATCGCATCATCCGCTTTTTTAAGGGGCGCGCATTTGCGGCTTGAATCAATGGTATCTCTGTTCTTAAGGTCCTTCTTGACGTCCTCAACCGTTACCGCCTCTCTATTCTCCTTTAATTCCTTATGGCGCCTGCTCACCCGAGCTTTAAACTCGGCGTCAAGAAAAAACTTCCTATCCGCATTGGGAAATACCACGGTCCCGATATCCCTGCCGTCTAAGACGCAGGATGCGCGTCCGCCAAATCTGCGCTGCAGATGAAGCATCTCTTTTCTTACGCCGCGAACCTTAGCCACATCCGAGACGAACTTAGTAATCTCCGGTTTTCTGATATCAAGAGAAACATCCTCATTATCAAGCAGGACCTTGATTGAGCCGTCGGGGTTATTTTCTAAATCGATCCTGGTATTCTTAGCTAATCGCGTAAGCTGGGCTGCGTTAGATATATCAACCGCCTTTCGTAAGGCCTTTAAGGTTAAGGCCCGGTACATTGCGCCGGTATCAATGTAAAGAAAATTCATTCTCTTGGCTACTAAGCGGGCAATGGTGGATTTGCCTGCGCCGGCAGGGCCGTCAACGGCAATAATCAGCTTCTTAGGCCTTATCGGTGAACTCATTGCGCTTGATTCCGGCTTTCTGAAGATAGGCCGCTGTTTTTTTGGGCTGGTTGTTTTTGACAAGAAGTTCAAGATGGGCGAGCGATTTCTTGAAATTCTTGAGCGTAAAAAGCAATTCTTTGCGGTTAGTCAGAAAGATATCCCGCCAGAGATAAGGGTCGGATAAACCGATACGGGTAGTATCCTTTAAACCGCTTGAGCCATACGGCAGATACCCGGGCCTGATGCAGTCAAGGAGGCTAAAAACAACCGCATGCGGCAGATGGCTGGTAAAGGCGAGAATGCGGTCATGGCTTGAGGCATCAATGAGCTTAGTCCTTGCTCCTAATATTTTCCAGAACCTCTGGATTTTTTTCAGGTCTCCCTTAGCGGTATTTTTAAGCGGCACAAGCAAGCAAAGCGAATCCCGGAAAATACCGCGCTTGGCGTTCTCCACGCCTTTTTTCTCCATACCGGCTAAAGGATGGCAGCCGATAAATTTAACCTTGCTTTTTTGGGCGAGCTTCATAATCTCTGATTTTGTTGAGCCCACATCAATAACTAAACAATTTAAGTTAATAAATTGCGAAAGCTTAGGCAGGATTTTAAGTATTTCACCGACCGGCGCGCATAGAATAACCAAATCCGCATCTTTTATGCTGCTTAGCTCTAAAGAGCCCACATCAATAGTTTTTCGTCTTATCGCCTCATCAATGGACTTCCGGCGATGGCCGATGCCGATAACTTTATTAGCAATTCCTTTGTTTTTTATCGCCAGCCCTAAAGAGCCGCCAATGAGCCCCACGCCAACAATAGCCACCTTCTTAAACAGCTTCATACCTTTCTTCCTAAGACATTGGCAATTTGTTTAATCGGCGGAATGAGCTCGGCAAAGCTCTCCGGGGTCAAGGACTGGGCTCCGTCGGAAAGGGCCTCTTCGGGCCGGGGATGCACCTCAATAATCAAGCCGTCGCATCCCCCGGCAACCGCGGCCCTTGCTAAAGGCCCGACTAAGCCCCAGCGGCCGCAGGCATGGGAGGGGTCAACGATAATAGGCAAGTGGCTCGCCTGCTTTACCACCGGGATAGCGCTGATATCTAAGGTATTTCTGGTTGAATCTTCAAAAGTGCGGATACCGCGTTCGCAAAGAATGACATTCATATTTCCCCCGGCCAGGATATACTCCGCAGACATAAGCCACTCTTTAACCGTTGCCGAAAGCCCGCGCTTTAAGATTACCGGCTTCTTGGTCAAACCCACCTCTTTAAGCAGAACAAAATTCTGCATATTGCGCGCGCCTATCTGTAAAACATCGGCGTAACGCGCCACTAACTCTATATCGCGGGTATCCATTACCTCAGTTACCGTAGGAAGCCCTAATTTATCTCCCACATCCTTGAGATATTTTAAACCCTCCTCTCCTAAACCCTGAAAGGTATACGGAGAGGTCCGGGGTTTAAAGGCTCCTCCCCGCAATGCCTTTGCTCCAGAGGCCTTTACTGACTTTGCGGCCTCATACAGGCTTTCGTAATTCTCAATGGCGCAGGGGCCGGCAATGATGATAATTTCCTGAGAGCCGATTTTAATCCCCCTGCCAATCTCAATGACCGAATTTTCTTTGCGAAATTCCCGGGAGACCAATTTATAAGGCGAGAGCACCGGCATCACCTTCTCTACCCCGGGAAATACCTCTAAAGGGGTAGCGCGCAAGATATCCTCGGGGCCGATAACGCCGATGATGGTGCGCTCGGTGCCTTTAGAGACCAGCGGCTTCAGCCCTAACTTGGTTACCCGTTGGACAATATGCTCAATTTGTTTTTCCGTTGCCTCCGGACGCAATACAATAATCATAAAAACTCTCCTTTGATTTTAGCGGCTATAATACCTTCTTTAATGCTGCAACAAATTTTCTGTTCTCTTTCTCGGTTCCAATAGTTACCCGGATAAAATCTTTTAAACCATACTGCCGCATATCCCTGACAATCACGCCTTGCTTAAGAAGCTTATTAAAGATCTTCAAGCCATCTTGTCTCAAGTCAATCAAGATAAAGTTTGCGGCTGAGGG
>MHHA01000066.1:3624-5701 GCA_001805845.1 Omnitrophica WOR_2 bacterium RIFCSPLOWO2_12_FULL_46_30 | reverse complement strand
GCTATTCAGAATATCGATTTATTGATAAAAGTCGCTGAGCATAAGGCCTTATTTTTTAAAGACAGCAAAGCGCATTATGGTTTAGCAAAGCCCGGTAGTCTTCGGTTAATGCCTCTAGATGAGCATCTTGTTCTGCTAAATGATGACTATCGGCAAATGAAGGAAATGTTTTTTGAGGATCCGCCATCCTTTGAGAGCGTTTTGAAGAAATTAAAAACAGCGGAAGAAGAGATTAACAGGATTGAATAATGAACTACTGGTGGACATCAGATTATCATTTCTCGCATGCTAATATTATCAAGTATTGCGGGCGGCCGTTTGATACGGTCGAAGAGATGAACGAGACGATCATCCGCAAGCATAATGAGCGGGTTAAGCCGGAAGATACTGTCTTTTTTCTCGGCGACTTTATCTTTAAGGGCGGGAAGGAAGGCGGCGAGGAGAAATACAAGCATTTCGAAAAGAGGCTGAATGGCAAGTTCGTTTTTATAAAAGGTAATCACGACCGGCACAACAGTCTCAATACGATTATTTCGAAGGTCTACATTCATTATGGCTCAAAAGATATTTGCATGACACACCGGGCTGAGGACGCGGACCCGAATGTGCCTTGGAATTTTTGCGGTCATGTTCATGAGAAGTACAAGGTGAAACGATTGAATGAGAATTCAATAATTGTGAATCTTTGTGTCGAGGTGTGGGATTATTATCCGGTCGCGTTTAAACAGATCAGTTCCGTGATTGCAACATTCTTGAAGGAAGAGAAAAAGGGCGGGACATCGAATGGGGTCTAGGATTGTTATAAATGTAGGAAGAAATCTGGCGACTGTGGAGATGGCTGTGGAGAAAACTGTGGAGGAAAGGTAGCCAGAAAAGGTATCCAGAAAAGTATCTAGAAAAGTATCCTGAAAACTAGTCTGAAAAACTGCAGCTGGTAGTTGCAGAAATAAAGAGAAGAACAGAGAAGAGAAGAATGGTGAAGGAAAGAAAAGCTACAGGCATCAAGTCTTGGCATAGAGTTGTTGTCGAGGATGTTTTTAAATTGCTATGACTTGGAGAAGAAACCCCTTGTATAAGGTTGTATATTACGGTATACTGGGTACCATTGATGGAAGGCGTCATTCTGAGCGAAGCGAAGAATCTAATATGGCAGAAAAGCAAGGATACATTTACATTCTGACGAATGTGCATAATAAAGTCCTGTATACGGGCGTAACGAGTGATTTAGTCAAGAGAGTATACGAGCATAAAAATAAACTGGTGGACGGATTTACTAAGAAATATAACGTACATAAATTGGTTTATTTCGAAATATTAGATGGCATGATAAATGCGATTACGCGAGAGAAGCAGATTAAAGGTTGGTTGCGGAGTAAGAAGATTGCGTTGATAGAAGCTAATAATTCGGAGTGGAAGGATTTATACGAGGGGCTGGTTTAGATTCTTCGTCGCTTCGCTCCTCAGAATGACGAGAAGGTTATGAAAACATACACCATGACAGAGACGGCAAAATTGCTGGGCGTGCACCGGCAGACCATGATCAATTGGATCCGTAAGGGCTGGGTTAAGCCCAAGCGCGATTACAAAGATTGGCCGGTGTTTACGGACGAGTGTATCGCCAAGATTAAAGACTGGCGGGAGACGTTAAAAGGATAAGATGAGAGTAGCGTTATATACGAGAGTAAGTACAGAGGACCAAGCCAAAGAAGGCTATTCTCTTGAGGTGCAGAGAGAATATTCCCTGCAAATTTTGCTTTTGGCAAAATTTATACGCAGGGACAGGCTTGAATCTTTTGCTAAACGCGAAGGTCTTGAGATATTCAAAGTTTATCAAGATGACGGCATAAGCGGTTATTCTACCGAGCGCCCTGCCTTGAAAGAGCTTCTTAAAGATGCGAAGGATAGAAGGTTTTGAGTTGGTTTTATAATGCGAGATAAATTTAGGCGCGAAGGGGAATTTTATGCGTATATTGTCAAATGCGCAGATGGAACTTATTATACAGGGTATACCAATGACCTTGACAACAGAATTAAAGAGCATAACAACAGCAAGCGCGGAGCCAAATATCTAAGAGGA
>MHHA01000066.1:0-3602 GCA_001805845.1 Omnitrophica WOR_2 bacterium RIFCSPLOWO2_12_FULL_46_30 | reverse complement strand
GCCAAATATCTAAGAGGAAGATTGCCGGTAAGGTTGGCCTATGTTAAAGACTATAAGTATTACAAAAGGGCCTTACAGGCAGAGAGAAGGATTAAGGGACTTAGTCATAAACAAAAACAGGAGCTTGTAAGAATATATGAGAAAGCAAGTTAAAGAGGTGGCAGCCAAATGTCAAAAAGTTTTCATAAGGACTTTCGGCTGTCAAATGAACGTCCGGGATGCAGAGGTTATAAAGGGATTGCTCATTGAGAGTGGCTTTAAAATCTTGGATGAGGAAAATGGGCAGGTGGATGCGGTTTTGTTTGTGACCTGTTCGGTGCGCCAGCATGCCGAGGATAGGGTCTGGTCGGAAATAGGAAGATTTTCTAAGCTTAAACCAAAGCCGCTGATTGGCTTGGTCGGCTGTATGGCGGAAAATTATAAGGAAGAGGCGTTTAAGAAAATGCCGGGGATAGATTTGGCAGTAGGCACCAATAATATCGGCGAGCTTCCGCAGTTATTGACAAAGATTTTTAATGCCGGACGTCCGCTGCCTAAGATAATAAGCGTTGGTAAGGCCAGGCGCGATGAAGTTGTTTATCGGCCTGAATTCAGGCAAGAAAGGGCGCGTGCCTTCGTGGTTATTTCTGAGGGCTGCGATAATTTTTGTTCGTATTGCGTGGTGCCTTACGTGCGGGGCAAACTGCGCCACCGTCCGCCCGACAATATCTTAAGAGAGATTAGATTTAACATTGACAAGGGAATTGAGTCCGTTACTCTCATCGGCCAAAATGTCAATGCTTATAAATACAACGGAACTGATTTCATCAGGCTGCTTGAATCGGTAAATTCTCTCCGCGGCCTTGGCCGGTTTAGTTTTATTAGCTCTCATCCTAAGGATATCGCGGGGCATCTTTTTAAAACGATGGCAGGCCTGGAAAAATTAGAGAAATATTTACACTTGCCAGTGCAGTCAGGTTCGGATAAAATATTACGATTGATGAAACGCGGATACAGCCGCCGGCGCTATTTGGATTTGATTGATGAATACCGCAGGACGCTTCCCGGGGCCGGGCTGACTACGGATATAATCGTGGGTTTCCCCGGAGAAAGCGAAGACGACTTTCGCAAGACCCTGGAGCTGGTAGAAAGGGCGAGGTTTAACAGCGCTTATATTTTTAAATACTCGCCTCGCCCAAATACCGAAGCAGAGAAATTAAGAGACGATGTGCCGCAGAAAGAAAAACAACGGCGCCACAGGACTTTATTAGAAACGCAAAGGCAGATTTCTAAAGAGTTTTCCTTGGGTGCGATACCTGCCTGTCGGCAGACAGGAATCGCACCGCTAGATTATGAGTAATGGGCTGGTATTTAAGATGGGAAGGTTATTTTTTTATCTGGTTACCGGTTACTGGTTATTAGTTACCCGGGTATATGCTGATAGTTTAAGTAGAGCTGAAGCATTATACCTGCAGGGAAGCTACAGCGAAAGCATTGACGAGTGCGCGGCGAATATTATGCGAAATAGAGAGCGGGATAAGGCCTATTATCTCTTAGGGCTGAATTATCTTAAAATCAACGATACGGAAAAAGCCAGGGAAAAGCTGAAAATTCTTTCGGATAATTTCAGCGATAGCCAATATCTGGAGGCGGCAAAGCTTGCTTATGCCGATACTTATTTTGTTGACCAGGATTATCCTGCGGCGCAAAGATTATACGAGGCCTTAACAAAATCTAATGGCAAGCTGCAAAGCGCGGCCTATTTTCGTTTAGCCCAATGCGCCTTAAAATCCGGGCAGTGGCAGGAGGCAAGGCAGTATGCCGATATATTACAGCAGAAATATCCTTTAAGCTTAGAGGCAGCTTCTTCGGGCGAGCTGTTTAAAGAGAATGAATTCTTTTTTACGGTCCAGGTTGGCTGTTTTGCCAGTTTTCAGAACGCGCAAAGATTATTAAACAAGCTCAAAGCCAAGAATTTAGATGCCTATATTGATGAGCTTGGTTCTTCCGGGAGCCTATTATACCGGGTAAGGGTTGGGAAGGTAAAAACCCGCCAGGAAGCAGAAACGTTTAAAAATCAGCTTGAGAAGGAAGGTTATCCTACCAGAATCTTTCCCTGATGGCATATCCGAAACGCAGGAAGCAGAAACCTAAAATATTTTTTTTGGTTGGCCCTACGGCGATTGGAAAAAGCAGGACGGCAATTCAGCTTGCGCAAAAATTGGACGCTGAGATTATATCGCTTGATTCAATGCAGGTTTACCGGGGGCTGGATATCCTAAGCTCAAAGCCGACAAGGGATATGCTTAAGAAGGTCCGGCATCATTTATTGGATAGCGTAAGGCCCGAGGATGAGTTTGACGCGGCAGCCTACAGAAGATTAGCCGTGAGAAAAATCAATGAAATTCATAGAAAAGGAAAAATTCCTTTGTTTGCCGGCGGGACAGGCCTCTATATGAACGTGGTAATTAACGGTATCTTTAAGGATGCCGGCAAAGACGAAAGCCTGCGGGAAAAATTATCCACCCAGATAAAAACTAAAGGAAGCCGGTTTTTATATAACAAGCTAAAGAGAATAGATGCGCTGGCAGCATCTAAAATACATCCTCATGATGCAAGAAGGATCATCAGGGCCCTGGAAGTGTATCGGCTTACCGGCCGGCCGATTTCAGCGCTTTGGAATAAAAGAAGCGGATTAAGCGATAAGTATGAAATCAAGCTCTTCGGGTTAAACCGGGATAGGGAAAGGCTGTATAATGATATAGACCGGCGGGTGGATGAGATGTTTGCTCAAGCCGTAGTGGATGAGGTAAAAGGTTTATTGAGGCGGAAATTGAGCCGCAGCTCGGGCCAGGCGATCGGGCTCAAGGAAATCGGGGGCTATTTAGATGGCGACTATGATTTAGAATGCGCGAAAGAACTGATGAAGAAAAATACCCGCAATTATGCCAAGAGGCAATTGACCTGGTTCAGGAAGGATAAGCGCATACAGTGGATAAATATAGATAGAGAAAATGTTATTGAGAGAATCATAAGCGGCCCCGCGGGAAATCTGCCTAAGCCGGTAAGGCAATGCCTGCCTGCCCGTCCGGCAGGCGGGCCTGCCGGCAGGCAGGGTGCGGCTTCCAATAGCCGCAGCCATAAGCCAGAGGGCAATGGTGCGGCTTCCAATAGCCGCAGCCATAAGCCGAGAGGAGCTAATGAGTAAGAAGGTAAGGTTGATAGAGTTGAATACAAAAGAAAAGGCGCTCTTAGTTACGGTTGATCTGTTCTCTCTGCGAAGTGAAAATTTAAAAATTGAGGACGAGGCAAACGAGTTAAGGGAATTAACCAAAACCTCGGGGCTTGAGATACTTGATCAGGTAATCTGTCATTACGATAAGCCATCACCCAGCCTATTTATCGGAAAGGGCAAAGCCGAAGAGTTAGGTTTTATTGCCAGAGAGCAGGGTATTGATGTGGCGGTATTTTCCGTTGACCTCTCGGGAACACAGCAGAGGAATCTTGAGCAGATTATCGGATGTAAAACAATTGACCGCACGCAATTGATTCTGGATATCTTTGCCCAGCACGCCAGGAGCCCTGAAGGAAAAATGCAGGTTGAGCTTGCGCAGTTAGAATAT
>MHHA01000065.1 GCA_001805845.1 Omnitrophica WOR_2 bacterium RIFCSPLOWO2_12_FULL_46_30 | reverse complement strand
CTGGCATTAGGGTCAATCTCATCAAAGGCGATAAAGATTCTCTTTTGGGCTTTGGCGTATTTGAACCTTTTACATACGTTGACGAATTCAAGAATATCGTCTTCATTTACCCGGTCTTCCTTGAAGCCCGCTATCCAGAGGCTGCGCGCTGTCCTTGCCAGAATGCCTTCTTTTATATGCCTGCCGGTCAAACGCAATAATTTTACCTCCTTGAAATGATGCAGGCGAACCCGTTTTCTCTGAAGCTCTAGGGACTCGTTATTAAACTGAGAAAAGAGCTCTAAGATTCTCATCCCTACCGCCTGTGACTGGGCGCTGCAAAAATCCCCATAAAGACTGTTGATTCTTTTTCTGAAAAGCGCGCTTTTACTGTCGGTATCGACCGTAAAACTGCTTAAGCCTACCGCATAAATACTTTCAAGCCAGAAACCAAAAATTCTGTCGCTTAGATAGTAGCTCTCGGCATTCTTCGCTACGACATCGCAGGCGCAGAACTGATTTAGAACCGCCAACGTTTCCTTCTTTGTCTTACCTGCAAATTGAGAGATGGCTTGAGTCTGAGTTAAGCCGCGGGCAAGCCCGAGCAAAACCTTGACGCTGGCCAAAGGCTCCTTGAATTGTTTTTCTATTTCAGTAACCATCCAGGAAAAACGCCTGTTCAAAATACCCCAGCTATCAATAAAAATACTTTCTAACGATGCCATGAGCGAATCAAGGCCTACAGGCAGCGAAGGAACCCTGACATAATAATCCTTGAAGGCATCGCAAAGTACAGTCAGATAAAAGGGATGCGCGGAACTGAAATTAATAATAAAATTTGAAATATGCGCCGGCGCGGGTAAACCCCTTAATTTATCCTTAACTAAGGATTGCGCGGTTTTATTGTCAAAGGCCTCAAGCTCTATTTTCTCAAAATTTCCGAATAAGAGGGCTAAATCGGATGCAAAAATATTATTGGCAAGCTGCTTTCGGGAAGAGAGCAGGATATACATCGTATGCTTATTGAGCATAATATGCCTGCGCCAGTAGAGGTAGAAATCCTTTATCTTAAGCGCCTCCAACAGATGAAACTCATCAAAGATGACGATGCAGTATTTGCCTGTTTCTTTATGCAATACCTCTGTGAGATCTAAACTCCTCTCAAATGCGTCGTGAGCGCTTATTCTCTTTCTTTCAAAAAGGAGTTCTCGTGCCAGCGCGCAGGTCTCGGGGGCGTATCTTTCTGACTTTTTAATTAAAAAAACAATATCATCATCTTTTAAGGCCAGGGCGCTATTTTCTAAAAAAGCATAAAGAAGCGTCCCGATAAATTTCTTTAAAAAAATACCCGCGGCTTGAGGACTAACTTCAATATAGACACAAACAGTATGGCTATCGCAATACCGGGATAACCAATATTTGATAAGACAGGTTTTGCCGATGAGTTCCGCGCCGATTATGGCAATATTCTGCCTGTAGCCCTTGCTCAAGCCGTTTGCGCGTTTATCTAAAATACTGAGTATATCCTGTCTTCCGTAAAATTCCACAAGTTTACCTCATTGTTATACTCTCCCGCCGCCGATCTAACGGGGCAAGTAATAATACGGGTTCTGGGGAATATGCCCCCTTCTTATTTCAAAATGCAATAAACCATTTTCGCATTTTGCAATCGGCGTTCCCCGATTAATGTAATCACCGGGTTTTACTAAAATATGCGAGAGTAAACTATACAACGTCATTATACCGTCGTTGTGGGATATAATCAGGGTTTTCCCATAATCCCCCAAATTTTCATTGCTGAAAACGACGGTTCCCGAAGCCGAGGCGACAATATTGGAGCCGGTATCAAGGCCTAAGGTAATACCTTTGTTTATTCCGTTGTTGGTTTTTTCGCCGAAGCCGGAAATAATTTTACCTTTTTTTGGCCAGACAAAATCCTCAAGACCTAGCGGCTGCATTGCGACAGGCGATTGCGGCGCCCTTAAATTTACAGGTATAAAAATTGACTGCCCTGCCTCTATCTGTGTTGAATCTTTAATGTTGTTAATCCTGACTATTTCATCAAGTTCAACGCCGTAGATTTTAGAAATACGCCAGAGGGTCTGGCCCTTTGCCACGCGATGATACATTCCCGGCAAACTCAATCCCTGCGGTTTAGGGCTAATCGGCCTGGGGGCATGCTCTAACGTAGCGCAACCGCTTGCCTGCAGCATGCAGCATGCAGCCTGTAGCATAGCAATCAAGAAAATCGCCTTCGGCGATAACCTTATGCGATTTTCGCAGTGGTTAGGAAAATGTTTTATATATACCATAAAAATCTAAAATCTTTGCTTTTAGTCCGTTGTATTTTCAAAGCGGGTGAGCGGAATCGAACCGCCATATACAGCTTGGGAAGCTGCCATTCTGCCACTGAATTACACCCGCCTATAGCTACACCTTCGCGCATTCCTCAATCAGTTTTATTGAACAATATTCGCTGCACATCGTACACACATCTAAGAGATGCGGCTTTGAAGCAGCGCGGTATTCCTTGGCTTTTTGAGGATCAATTGATAATGAAATCTGCTCATTCCAATCGCGCTTTTTTCTGGCAATGGACATCTGCTTATCCCAATCAGTCGCTCCATTAATCCTTTTAGCGATATCCCCGCTATGGCCGGCGATGCGCGCGGCAATTACTCCTTCTTTTATATCTTCAACCGATGGATGGCGTAAATGTTCAGCCGGGCTTACCACGCACAGATAATCTGCGCCGTAACTTGCTGCCAGCGCCCCTCCGATTGCCGCTGAAATATGGTCTCTGGTTGAAGCCACATCGGTTACTAAAGGCCCCAGAACGTAGAACGGCGCATCGTTACAGAGCCTCTTTTCTAACTCTACATTTTTCCTGATTTGCTCTAAAGGCACATGGCCTGGCCCTTCAATAATTACCTGCACCTTCTTTTCATGCGCCCTGCGGGCCAACTTTCCCAAAAGCCTTAATTCACTTAACTGGGCAGCGTCCGTTGCATCTAAAATTGAACCCGGCCTCAGGCCATCGCCTAAGCTTAAGGTAATATCATAGTTATAGGCGATCTCTAGAATTTTATCAAAGCACTCGTAGAGTGGGTTTTCCTTCTTATGATGAGCCATCCAGCTTGTCAGGATCGCGCCGCCCCGGCTGACGATATCTAAAATCCGCTTACCTTTTTTTACCAAGGAAACGGTTTTGCGGGTTACCCCAGCGTGGATAGTCATAAAATCTACGCCGTCTTCAGCCTGCTCCTGGATTACCCCGAGCAGGCAATCGGCGGTCATCTTAAGAAAATTCCCCTTTCTTCTTGTTGCTTCCTGCGCTGCTTGATAAATAGGCACAGTTCCCACAGGCACTCTTGATTCTTTGAGCACGGCCCGGCGTATACCTGAGATATCCTGGCCAATACTTAAGTCCATCACCGTATCTGCGCCATATTCAACCGAGACCCTTAATTTTTCAAGCTCATCGGAAATATCCGCTTCATCGCTTGAAGTTCCGATGTTGGCATTGATTTTAGTGCGCAGCCCGTAACCGATGCCGCAGATTTTCTTTATCGTGCGTTTGTTATTCTTAGGGATTACAATTCTTCCGGAGGCAATATTCTTTTTTAAAAAATTCCTGCTCACCCTCTCAATCTCTGCAACCGCGGCAATCTCCCGGGAAGTTTTATTCTTGAGGGCTGATTCTAATTGGGTCATTTAATGAGCCCCGCCGTTGGCGGGGCGAATTAATCCCCCCTTGTTTTCTACGAAAACAAAGCAGGGGGGATGAACACACGACAATTTATCTATCGCCTGTCCTATATCCTTCGCCTTACATATTGCTCTCACTACGGCGATTAACCCGGCGCCGGCATTTCTTACTAATTTTATATTATCCATATTAATTCCGCCGATAGCCACAATAGGTATTTTAAGGCGCTGGCAAGTTTCCTTCAATACCTTAAGGCCGGCTGGCCTATAGCCGGGTTTGGTCGGTGTCTTAAAAATCGGTCCGATACTGATGTAATCAACGCCTTCCCTTTCAGCTTGGATGGCTTCTTTTACGCTATGGCAGGACTTACCGATAATTCTCTGAGGACCCAATATCGCACGGGCTGCCTTAACCGGCAGGTCATCCTGGCCGGTATGCAGGCCGTCGGCATTAACTAACTTAGCGATATCCGCGCGGTCATTAATGATGAATATAGCCTTTCCTTTTGTAATCTCCCTGATTAAAAGGGCATTCCGATAAAATCCTTTAACATCCTCGGTTTTATCCCTGAGCTGAATTATTTTAACTCCTGCCTTTATGCAGCCCCTGGCGAGCTCAACGAGTGATTTTTTCCCACACGCCGTGCGGTCAATTACCGCGTATATTCCTGATTTTGCTATCTGAATCTTTTTCAATCTGATATAACCGGTAACGGATATCTTTAAAGCCCGCGGATACCCTTTTATTCTTTAGCTTGGAAAATTCCTCTAAAACTCTTGCCGATTCTTTGGCCCTCTGAATATTAGCAAAAAATATATCCTGATAATCCTGCCTCTTTAGCTCTTCTTTAATTGAGGGTTTCCCTATATCAGCAAGGCTGTCGCGGGAACCTAAGAGTTGGTCATCTTTAATCTTCCATTTCTTAGTCAAGCCTGTTAGGTCATGGCGTAGATTTTTAAAACGTAAAGTTAGATTTTTATCTAAAACTATAAAGCGCATTATCTCTTCGCAGACCCGTAAACCTTCTAAGAGCCGGTTCAGGTTAGCATCAATAATCCGTAATATGCCCTTATCCATTAAACGCTCTAATAGCGCGAATTTTTTCAATCAAGCGGGTTGTAGAATACCCTTTGATATAAGGTATGGCTAGAACTTTTCCGCCGCGATTTTTCACAGAATCAGCCCCCACAATCTTTTCTCTCTGCCAGTCCCCTCCCTTAACTAAAACATCCGGCTGAATTAACTTTATCAATTCTAACGGCGTGCCTTCGGAAAAAATAGTCAGATAATCCACTGAAGTAAGCGCGCTCAATACCCGGGCCCGGTCAAGCTGTTTATTGATTGGCCTATTTTTGCCTTTAATCTTCTTTACCGAGGAATCGCTGTTTAATCCCACCACCAATATATCGGCTTTTCCTTTAGCTTCCTCTAAATATTTTATATGCCCGTAATGCAAAATATCAAAACACCCATTGGTAAAGGCGATTTTCTTTCCCTCGTCTTTAAGTTTATCAATAATCTTTTTGATTCTGCTCGCGCTCTTTATCTTTTCTCCCAAAGCCTTTACTTTAAAGTTTTGACACCTGAGGACTGGCACCTGAAGACTCCTCTCTGTTTCTATCTGAATAGCTCTTCCTCTACCAGCTCGCAGATGATATGGCTCATCGTAATATGCGCCTCTTGTATCCGTGCGGTGACCGACGATGGCACGATAAGAGAGAGGTCTGCGCATCTGGCTAATTCTCCGCCGCTTGCGCCGGTCAAACAAATAGTTTTAAGGCCCATCTCCTTTGCCTTTTTTATTGCCAGGAGCACGTTCTTTGCCCTGCCGCTGGTGGATATGCCTATGGCGATATCCCCAGGCCTTGCCAGGGCTTCCAATTGCCGAGAGAATACTATTTCGTAACCATAATCGTTACTCAAGGCAGTCAAGACCGAGCTATTTGTATTCAGGGCTACTGCCGGAAGCGCAGCTCTTTCCTTTTTGAATTTTCCCACAAATTCCGCGCAGATATGCTGGGCATCTGCGGCTGAGCCGCCGTTGCCAAAGATAAGCACTTTGCCTCCGGATTTAAAAGAGGCAACAATTACCTTTACCGCTTTGATAATATTATCCAGCTGGGTATGCAGAATCTCCTCTTTGATATGGATGGAATCGTTAATGATATCTATAATCCTATCGCGCATTTAATGAGCCCCGCCGTTGGCGGGGCGAATTATCCCCCCTTGTTTTCTACGAAAACAAAGCAGGGGGGATTAACCAAAAAAGACCTTGGCTAATTCGTAATATTCAGGGTCAACGGTTTTTAGTTTTCCCGTAGCTGTTTCAAGTCTAACGGATATAATCTTATTTCCTGAGAGCGCAACCATCTGGCCAAATTTTTTCTCTTTGATCAATTCCACAGCTTTAACTCCAAAGCGCGTGCCTAAAACCCGGTCAAAAGCTGTGGGCGTGCCGCCTCTCTGGATATGGCCTAAGACAGAAACCCTGGTCTCATAGCCGGTGCGCTTTTCAATTTCTTTGGCTAATGCCTCGCCGATTCCTCCCAGACGCACATGGCCGAATTCATCTAACTTCTGCTCCTGGAGCACGGTATGGTCTTCTTTAAAGTGCGCTCCTTCTGCCACAACCACAATGCTGAATGTTTTCCCGCGGGCATGTCTTTTTTTGAGCAAAGCACATACTTCATCCATATCAATGGGTATCTCTGGTATCAATATCACGTCTGCTCCGCCGGCAATCCCTGACTCAATGGCAATCCAGCCTGCGTGCCTGCCCATTACCTCAACCACAATAATCCGGTGGTGGCTTTCGGCTGTGGTGTGCAAACGGTCAATACATTCGGTGGCGATATTGACTGCGGTATCAAAACCGAAGGTATAATCGGTAGCGGATAAATCATTATCAATTGTCTTGGGAACGCCTACGATACCCAGGCCTTCCTTGGCCAATTTCGCGGCTACGCCCAGGGTGTCCTCGCCGCCCACCGCAATAAGGGCGTCTAAGCCTAAGGCCCTGTAGTTAGCAATGGCTTTCTGGACTCCCAGCTCTTTTTTGTATGGATTGGTGCGGCTGGTTCCCAGGATGGTCCCTCCCCTGGGAAGGATTCCTGATATTGACTGTAAATTTAACGGCCCGGCGTCATTTTCAATCAGGCCTTTCCAGCCATTCCTTATGCCAATAACCTCATATCCATCATTAATTCCCTTACGCACTACAGCGCGTATCACTGAATTTAATCCCGGACAATCGCCTCCGCCGGTAAGAATACCTATTTTTGCCATAATACCTCTCTCTAGCGCCCATACCCATAAAATGGGATGGGCGGTTCTTTAGTTTCGGGTTCTGTCTTTTGCTTAGCCCTTTCCTTCTCTTCGTGAGTAATGATTTTGGCTACGTGTATCCTCACTGAAATCGGCTCATCAATGCCGCGCAGCAGGGCCTGAATCTTATTTTTTATCAATTCCTGCAGCCGCTCCGTAAGTTCGGTTATGCTGGTTTCTGTGCGCAAATCTATCCTCAAATTAACTATAATGCCCTTTTTATTTACCACGACGTCAGGCCTGAAACTCTTGACCTCCGGAACCTGCAGGGCAAGCCGCCGGATAAGATCCTCAACCGCGGACAAGGCAATGCTGACCTGGCCGCTGGGAGTCTGAAAGGCAATATTTTTTTCTCTCTGCATCTTCCCCAGGACGGATTGGGCAAAAGAAATACTGATCAGAATGATTAAGGCGCTGATTAATCCTAAGATGAGGCGGGAATTAGGGTCCTGATGAATCTGGGTCACGGTATTAAAAATCATCAGCGGTGTTATCCAATTCAGGGCAAAACCCGCAATTATTCCGGCAAGCAGAATAAAAAAGATTGTATTAAATAAAAGCCCGAATAAGGTAAATAATCTCATATCTCACCCCCCTACACCTTCTCGATTCCCTGTATGTTAATCGTGATATACCTCGGCGACTTATCAACCATTTTCTCAAGCGCTCCCCTGACGCTCTCCTGCACACTCTCGGAAATTTCAGGAATATTATAGCCGTATCTTACCACCAGGGGTATCTCAAGGTTTATCTGGCCATTCTTGCTGAATTCAACTTTTATACTTTTAGAGTTTTTCAAACCCAGGAACTTGCATATGTCAAAATCAGCCACCCGGGCTATCTCTTTTACTCCCTCAATTTCAAGGGCCGCTATGGTTGCGATTGAGGCGATGACCTTTTGATGGATTTTTACCGTTCCCAAATCTGTCTTGGAATCAACGTCCATCTTCTTAGTTATTTCCTTGCCCCTTCCTGTTTAAAGGTTTCGTTTATGAAATTGGTGGAGAAATCTCCTTTTATGAAAAAGGGATTTTCTAATACCCCTCTATGAAACGGGATGGTGGTTTTAATCGGCTCGACGGTAAACTCGCCGAGGGCGCGGCTCATAATCCGGATTGCTTCTTTACGGTCTCTTCCCAGGACAATCAATTTGGCGATAAGCGAATCATAATGCTGGCTAACGGTATATCCCTGATAGGCATGGCTGTCAATTCTCACCCCCGGTCCTCCCGGAAAGTTTAAGACGTCAATTTTACCGGGTGAAGGCATAAAATTGTTTTCGCAATCCTCGGCGTTGATGCGGCATTCAATGCTTGAGCCTCTGAAAACAATATCATCCTGATGGGCTTTTAATTTTTCACCCGCTGCGATTTTAATCTGCTCTTTGACAATATCCATACCGGTAACCAACTCGGTTACCGGATGCTCTACCTGGATGCGGGTATTCATCTCCATAAAGTAGAAATTTTTGTCCGCATCAAGCAAAAACTCAACCGTCCCCGCGCTCACATACTTTACCTCTTTGGCGGCCCGGATTGCTGCCTCGCTTAAACGTTTGCGCAGTTTATTATCTACGACCGGAGATGGAGATTCCTCCAGAAGCTTCTGATGGCGCCGCTGAATAGAACAATCGCGCTCTCCCAGGTGGATGATATGGTTATACTCATCCGCCAAAAGCTGGATTTCAATATGGCGCGGCCGCTCGATATATTTTTCAATATAGACATTGGGGTTGCCAAAGCTCGCCTCTGCCTCAGACTGGGCGGTCATCAAACCGGAAACCAAGCTGATATCATTGTGGCAGATACGTATCCCTTTGCCGCCGCCTCCGGCAGCAGCCTTGATCATGACCGGATAACCGATGCGCCTTGCTGTCTTTAAGCCATCCTCTTTAGTTTTTATGGCAGAAACGCTCCCGGGAATAATGGGTATGCCGGCCTTACGCATCGTTTCGCGCGCCTGCATCTTATCGCCCATAAGACGGATATTTTCCGGGGTCGGCCCGATGAAGGTAATCTGGCAGGATTCGCAGATTTCAGCGAAATGGGGATTTTCAGCTAAAAAACCGTAACCGGGATGGATGGCGTCAACATCGGTTATTTCTGCTGCGGAGATAATTGCCGGTATGTTGAGGTAACTATTGACGCTGGCCGCCGGGCCGATACAAATAGCCTCATCTGCCATACGCACATGGAGAGAATCAGTGTCTGCCTGGGAATAAACTGCTACGGTACGAACCTCGAGCTCTTTGCAAGCCCGGATAATCCGCAAGGCAATTTCACCGCGGTTGGCTATCAGTATTTTAGAAAACATTTTAAACGCGCCCGCTCACCCCGCCCCCGAAAGCGGCGGGTGAGTGCGGTGAGGATATACGCGGATATTATCTTAGCCAATCTGACTAACGAGGTTCTATAAGAAACAAAGGCTGGCCGAATTCTACCGGCTCAGCATTATCAACTAAAATCTCTAAAATCTTTCCCTTTACTTCAGACTTAATTTCATTCATCAGCTTCATTGCTTCAATGATGCAGATTACCTGTCCCGGCTCAATCTCCTGGTTAAGCTGCACAAAAGGCGGCGCCTCAGGGCCTGGGGCGCGATAGAATGTTCCTACCATCGGAGCTTTGATTTCAATTCTATTTGCCGAAGGCTCCTTTCTGGATGCCTCGGCAAGCGCAGCTTCAGGCAGACGATTTTTTTCCCGTTCAATGAAGATAGGCGCCGGGGTTATTTCTTGCGCGCCAGCGCCGGCCCTTTTCAGCTTGATACGCATCCCGTCCTTCTCAATCTCAAGCTCAGAGAGATTATTCTCATTCATCAGATTAATCATCTCTTTAATTTCTTTTACGTTCACCCCGGATTCTTCTCCTTATTTTATCTCGCTTCTTGAGACTCTAGAGATGACACTTTTTTAATATGCCCGTTCAACGTAGCTGGCGCTGCGGGTATCCACCTTAATCTTATCTCCCACATTGATAAACAGCGGGACCTGGATGGTTGCGCCGGTTTCAACCTTTGCGGATTTATTGCCGCTTTTGGCTGTATCGCCGCGCACTCCCGGTTCGGTTTCCGTTACCGTCAGCTCAATAAAATTCGGCATCAGCACATTTAAAATCTGATCCTTATAAAAAAACCCGGTAACTTCCAGGTTATCCTTAAGAAACTTAGCGCCTTCTCCCAGGACATCACGGGAAATCACCAGCTGGTCGTAATTCTCCTGGTTCATAAAATGATAGATGTCGCCTGAGGCATAAAGATACTGCAGCTTTCTCTGCTCTACAAATGCCTCCTCGGCAGTATCCTGGCCCCTGAAGGTCCTATCAAGGAGGCCTGCGGTTCTTAAATTCTTAAGCCTTGTGCGCACAAATGCAGAACCCTTGGCCGGTTTTACATGTTCGGTTTCAGTAATTTGATACACCTCTCTGTCTAAGAGAATAGTTACCCCCACCTTAAATTGATTTATCGATAGCGCCACTTAAAACCTCAACCCCTTTCTTCGTAACCAAAACCATATCTTCTACCCGCAGCCCGAACCTGCCGGGAAGATAAATCCCCGGCTCAATGGTAAAAACCATGCCCTCTTGGACGAGAGATTTATTTTTAGCTGAGATGGAAGGCTCTTCGTGAACCTCTAAACCTACCCCGTGGCCTAAGCTATGGCCAAAGTATCTGCCATAGCCAGAACTGCGAATATAGCTGCGGCTGGCGTAGTCAAGCTTGCTAATTTCGCTCCCCGCCTTAACTGCTTCTATTGCCTTTTCCTGCGCGCCGATGATAATTTGATAGAGCTTACGTTGGATAGGTTGTATTCTATCGGAAAAGAATACCCTTGTCAAGTCAGATTTGTAGCCCTTTACCTCAACGCCGATATCAATGAGCACTGCATCAGCCGGCTTAAGCCTCCTGTTTGAGAGCGGGGCATGAGGAAAGCTGGAATGAGGGCCGCTGGCGACAATAATATTGAATGCGCTCCTGGCCGCTCCCCGGAAACGGATGAAACGTTCAAGCTCGCCGGCTATTTCTAGCTCACTTAAGCCCGGCTTAAGATAACCCTTTAAAAATTTAAGGGCCGAAGCGGTAATGCCGATCGCCTCTTTGATATATTTTACTTCCTGCGGCTCCTTGATCTGCCGCAGGCTTTCAATGAGATTAAATGTATCAACGAGTTTAATCTTTGGCCCGGCATATTGCCTTATTTTACCATATTCAGCAACCTTTAAATCATTTGACTCAAACCCCAGTCGGCGAACTTTGAGTTTTTTAACCAAGCGGGCAATATCCCCGAATAAATTATTATACTTAAATACAGAGACGCCCCGGATATTCCTCTCTGCTTCTTGCACATAGCGGAAGTCGGTAATAAGATATGCTTTCTTTGGGCTGACTAAAAGATAGGAATCAGGAATATTATAACAACTCAGGTATGAGACATTTGCCGCTTTGCTGACTAAAAGCCCGTCAAGAGAACTGGCTTCTAATTTCTCTAAGAGGCGGTTGAGGCGGGAAGACATCTATTTTTCTGATTAATTCACGAGCCGGATTCAGCTTCGTCAATGAGCATTATCGGTATGCCGTCACGCACCGGATACTTACGTTTACATTTGCTGCAGACAATCTTTTCCTCACCCGCGGCGCTCTCTAAAACTACGTCGCTCTTACAGGCCGGGCAGGCCAGGATATCCAACAACTCTTTATCAATCATTTTTTATCCCCCGTTTTTTGCACATAACGCATCCTTAATTCGTATAATATGCCTTCTAACATAGAATTCTCTTCTGAGGTTAAATTGTTCTTGGTTTTTTCCTGAAGCATTCCCAACGTATCAATCAAAAACTTTGCCTGAGGCAGGCTCTCTTCTTTTTTGCCATCCGCGGGGTTTTGGGCATCGCCCAGAGCGATAGTTGCCTGCATTGCCAGGGTGGTGATGAAAAACGGGAAACTCGGCTCCGGAGCCGCAAATTCTTCGGCTCGCTGAGCCTCCCCGGATGCAGCTGAGGCGCCTTCTGTTTTTTGCTTCTCTCTTTCTACCCCTGTCTTGTAGCTCTCATCAACTTTTTTCTTATCTTCGTCGCCCATTTAATGAACCCCCGCTGCTTCGTTTTGCTGCGCCTGTCTGCCGACAGGCAGGCAAAAGCGAAGCAAAACGGCAGGGGTGAATTAATAAATAATTATCCCGGCGTAGCCGACCACGCTGGACTTGTCTCCCGTAGTATCGCCGCTGGTCTGATATTTAACCAATTCGCCCTTTTTTGCGCCAAGCGCCTTGGCCGCAGAAAGCATAGCTACTGCCGGAGCAGAGCCGCACATAGAAATATCTAATTCATTTATCCTTGACCATAATTTCTCTTCATCCAGCTCTTCAATCGCAGCGATGGCTTTGCGGTCTTTTTCCTTTGCGCTCTTTTCATCCTCATAATGGGTCATATCGGAACTGGCCACAATGAGCGTGTCTTTTTCCATACCCAGCTCCCGGATGCTTGAGGCTATTCCCAGGCCTAACTTCTGGCAGAACTTAAAATCATTGCTTCCAATTACTATCGGCACAAAGGTAAAATCTTCTTTCAAATATTGGAACAGAGGAAGCTCAACCTCTATTGAATGCTCAAATTGATGCGCGTGAGTATCCGCGCTTAGAAAATCTGCCTCATCTAATAGCTTGCGGGCTAAAACCGTATTTATATTCACGCTGCCAAAAGGCAGGCTCCAGGAGCCCTCATCCATAACGCTAAAGGATTCACCCATCCCGGTATGATTAGGGCCCAGGATGATCAAATTATTTTTTATTTTAATCTCCGAAACTATCGTGTACGCAACGAGCCCTGAATAAATATAACCGGCGTGGGGCAGCATACAGGCAATCACCTCTTTCTTTGGCGCCGCCGGTTTTATTTTGTCAGAGAATAGTTCAATCTGCCGTCTCAGTTCCTGCGGTTTTAAGGGATAGAATTGCCCGGCTACGGCGGGCTGCCTAATCTCAGGCATAAAGCTTTTCTAAATAATCCTTAGCGCAGATAAGCTCTCCGGCAGTCGCAGGGTAATGCGCCTCTAAGGTCTTAATAGTGCCGTCTTTAAGATATGGCTTAAGCGCATTGAAATCAAAATCTCCCTCAAGCGGAGCCAGATGGTCCTGCGTTCCTTTAATATCATGCAGATGCACTCCGAGAAGATACGGCGCATACGTATCTAAATAATCTTTATGCTTCATAAAACCTAAATTCTCCCAGAGCTGGGCATGGCCGGTATCATGCCAATAGAAAACAGGCGCGCCTCTAAAATGCTCTAAAATCCTGCCCGTTTCTGCAAAGGAAGGAATCTCGCGGAAGTAAAACCTATTTTCAATACCGATAGCAATATCCAGCCCTTTTGCGTAGCCGGCGAGCTGCTCAAGGCTCCGCAAAGCGTTTGAAAAATGCTCCTCGGCTTTCTCTATTCTTTCTTTATGCATGCGGAGCTTCAGGGCTTGAAAATAAGGCCCGCCAAACCCGCCAGCGTTATATGCAGAAATCAACTCTCTGGTATGCTCCCCGGTCTCAACCCTGCCGCAATGCAAGACCAACGCCCTGGCATTAAGCTGACAAGCGGTATCAATGCTAACCTTAGTATATTTTACTGCCAAGGCCCTTATTTCTTCGTCGCAGGAGGCTAACGAATAACAGTCAGGAAGAGCTTCTCTCCTCTCTAGGCCATCAGGTACAGGACAAAAGTTATGCACTGAGTGGACTCTGATTCGCTTCTTTTTAACTAAGCGGGAAATATCTGCGACTATTTTCTTAGTTAAATCAAAACTTAACTCAATCTCCTCAAAGCCAAGAGAGCGGATTTCCTGAACTATTTCCTCGCCATTGTTATAACGAAAGGCGTTCCAGGCAGTTGATAAACAAAGCCCCATTTATTGAATTATGCAAAAGTAAGGGAAATCTCATGACGAGCACACAATTAGAAAATTTTTGCCAAGAGTCTGCAAGGAATTACGACGAGCGAATGCAGCAGGCAACAAACGAAAGGCGTCAAAATGAGCGAGTCGTAAGCCGCGAGCAAGACGGTGAAAAATTTTCGTGTGCGAATAGAGATTTCCATTACTTCTACATTCCTCAGTAACCTATTTGCCTCTATTGCGCCTGCGCTCGCTCGGTTTTTCATAGTGCTTGCGGTCGCGGACTTCCTTGAGAATCCCGTCTTTATCAATTTTTTTCTTAAATCTCCTTAAGGCGGACTCAAACGACTCATCTTTTCTCACCATCACCTCAGACATATAGTATCATCTCCTTTTGGGTTTATCATATCATCTTTGAGCGGCTATGTCAATAAACTCAAAGTAAGCAACAGGAATGGGCAAGGCGTCATTACTCATTTTCTTCTCGTATAAAATGAATAACAAGGCTAAAGGTAAGCACCGGAGCATCTAACTCCTTAGGCGCGGATTCAAATGGCGAGGCATCAAGTAAACCTTCTATGGCTATTTGTTTCAACTCAGCGCTGGCCCTGCTTTTTTCATCAATCACCTGATATTCCTTAAGCGACCCATTGCGATTTAAGGTAAATTTTAAATATACCAATCCTTTATCTTTGAGATTATAGGATTTATTTATACTAAAAAATTTATTGGTCAGGGAACGCCAAATACTATACCGTATCGTATTATTGTAAGTAAGGTAAGCGGGATTTTCCTGCAGTTTACTCAAAGAACCCATTTCGCCTTCGCCTAAAGATAGTTTTATTGCATCGGGATTGAGAAACTCGGTCTTTGTCACAACTGGTTTTTGGAAAAGTATGCCTGCCTCAGGAATTTCGTTTTTGTCGGACAAAAGAATACGCTGGCCCGGGACAATTTTTTGAAAATCCCTGTGGGTAAGTTCCTCAACTATCCTCTTTTCAATGGTTCGGCTGCGCCTGGAGTCCGCTAAAGTGTCAAGCAGTACGGCCTTGGGCTTCAACTTAAGGTAACTTACTTCTATCTGATTCAAAACCTTCTGCGCCGGTAAAATATTCAAAGCCACTAAGGAAAGGAGGAGCGCTATATGCAGCAGCGCTGATATACCTAAGGCCGCCGGGAATCTGGTTGCACGGTGCATAACTTTACTATAGCAGATTTTTAGCGGGATTCAACCTGAAATCTAAAATTTAACCCTCATGCCGCTCCTGAAAGAAAATCCGGGTAACGGATAATTACGCACACTCTGATATTTTTTATTTAAAAGATTATCTATATTACAAAAGAACTCAAGGTGTTCTTTCAGTGTTTTAGAAAATCTTAAACCGAGGGTGTAATACCTTTTTAGATAAATTGTGTTATCCGCATTGTGAAACGACCTGTCCATAAATTGCCCGCTTAGCCCTAGCGAATAGCCTTTGAATCCGGTATAATCAACGGATAAACTGGATTTATGCTTTGGCTGATAGGTAAGGAATTTGTGGGTTTTCTCATCCTTTGCCCTGAGATAGGTATAGTCAATCTTAAGCACTAAATGCTCAAGGGGTTCCATCTCAACGGTCTGCTCGATACCGTTGATTACTGCGGAATCGATATTCTTCGGCCTCCAGATGGCGTCGCTATCTTCCTGCCATTTAATCAGATTATCGTAATCGCTGCGAAAATATGAAAGAACAAATTTCATGCGTTCTGAAAATTTCTTTTCTATTCCAAATTCTGCGCTTACCCCCTTTTCAGGCCTTAAATTAGGATTCCCTTGCGAAAAGCCATCCGCCGGCCAATAGAGGTCATTAAAGGTAGGGGCGCGAAATGAGCGGGCAATTAATAGATGCAGATTAAGATCACCCTTTAGCTTATAGAGAAAATTTGCCGAAGGTGAGATCTCGCTGCCGAAATTGGAATAATCATCTAATCTTACCCCGAGGTCTATTTTAAAATTCTTAAAGAGATCCAGCTGATTCTTCAAATATCCTGCACGAGCCACATATTCATGCTTGGCAGTTGCCGTGCTGTCATTAAAATGCTGCGCCCAGTCAAAACCGTATATTACAGCGTAGAGTGGCGATATTTTTTGATTGAATTGCAGGTTTGCCCCCAGCGATTTCGTAGCATGGGTGGTTTTATCTAATGGCTCCGGCGTCTCAATGAATTCAAGGCGGTCATAATTTTGATAGAGGCGGCTTAAGATCTCAAAATCCTTATCCTGCCACGGGCTGACCTCCCAATTCAGGTCAAAGAAGTTTTTCCGGTGGAGCTGTTTATCATTAAGATCGGGCGAGAGTATCGAGCCCGGAGTGCCTGCCTTATCTTTATATGCTCCGGTATTAAAAGTGAGCTTATTTTTCCGGTTAAACTCATATACCAATTTTCCGTTTATATCCTTGGCATTATATCCAGCGTTATCGCGGTGTCCTTCTGAACTTTGATATCCAGCCGTAATCCGGTAGCCAAAATTTTTCAGTTTCATCCCGTAAGACAGCTGTTCCTGATAAGTCCTGAATGTCCCAAAACTGCTTGAGAGTTCGGTTTCCCGCCCCTGCTCAGGAATGTCTTTAGTAACGATATTTACCACTCCGCCCATAGCACCTGAGCCATATATGCTGGAGCCGGGGCCGCGCATTATTTCTATTCTCTCAATATTTTCTAAAGGTATGGTGCTTAAGTCAACATCCCCCGAGCGCGGGCTGTTCAGCGGCCTGCCGTCTAACAATACCAGAACCTGCGAAGCGGTTGAGCCGCGCATAGTAATTGTTTTTTGCGCTCCCAGGGCTCCGTAATTGTTTATTTTTACCGCCGGAGTATATTTTAAAACATCTGAAACATCCTCAAGATTAAGATACTGCAAATCCTTTGCCGTTATTACATCCACCAGGCGTCCGGATTCTTCGGAAGGCTCTTTGGCCCTTGATGGGGTAATCACAATATCCTCCAATTCCATAGCCAGATCAGCATATACATATGAAATAACCATCAGCAATAACCCGCTCGCTATTGTCAAGTAAACTGCTATTTTATTTTTCATCTTTCTTCTCCTGGCGAAAATACTTCCCAAAAAACAGGCAATCGTCCGGGCTCATCCGATAGACAATCGGAAATTACCGTTGCGCAGGCAGCACTCTGGATCACACAGAGATTTCCTTTACCTGTCCGGTTAATTTTTCCAATACACCTCCACACCCTCTCTCTTCACTCCTCCTTTCCATATTTTTTACTCCTCGCACGCCTTTCTTCTTCTGGCACAAGCAATACGTAGGGCCTTAAAGAAATGGGATTCTTTTCCACTACCACCACTGTCTTATAGACCTCTTCAATAATCTGATAAGATAATACCTCATCGGGATGGCCGGCTTTATAAATTCTTCCTTCACGCATAAGCACTAATCTTTGGCAATATTCGCTGGCTAAATTAAGGTCGTGCAGAACTATAATCACCGTAAGCCCGCATTCCCGGTTAAGCTTTTTCAATAAATCTAATACCGCCACCTGATGGCCTATATCTAAGTGTGTTGTCGGCTCATCCAAAAGAAGCAATTGCGGCTCCTGGGCTAATGCCCGGGCAATAAAAGCTAATTGCCTTTCCCCGCCGCTTAATTCCCGCATCAACCTATCCTTAAATTTAGACGTTTGGGTTAATGACATAACCTTGCGGGCAATCTCAAAATCATGCGCGGTTTCTAAAAACTGCATCTTTTCAAAATGAGGAATCCTGCCTAAAAGCACAAACTCCTCTACCGTTATATCATTTACCGGTTGATTTTGGGAAACTACCGCTATTTTTCTGGCGAATTCCTTAAACCCAATCTGCCGGACATCCCTCCCCTTAAAAATGACTGTGCCCTTTTGGCTTTTAAGGAAACGGGTTATTGCGCGTAAGAATGTAGTTTTGCCTGAGCCGTTAGGGCCAATTATCCCCACGAATTCTTTTTCCTCTAAGCTAAAGTTTATCTCCTGAATGAAAAAGCGCGCATCGTATCCGCAGGTTAAGCCCTTTATCTCTAGCAGCGTATTCATCATCTTATTTAAACTTAGTCAAGGCAAAGATAAAAACAGACCCGCCAATGATACCGGTAATTACTCCTACGGGAAGTTCGGTTGGCGCGATTATTGTCCTAGCTAAAGTATCCGAGAGGATCAAAAAGCTGCTTCCGCACAAAAAAGACGCCCCCAAAAGAATCCTCTGGTCATTACCTACCAAGAGACGGATGAAATGCGGCACAATCAATCCCACAAAGCCGATTATCCCGCAGATGGAAACACTCATTCCGGTAAGCACCGAGGTGAGTAAAAATAATACCTTTTTAGTATTTTCTACGTTTATGCCTAAGGCCCGAGCGTCTTCTTCTCCTAAAGAAAGAGCGTTGAGTTGAAGGCTAAAGAAATAGGCAATAATTAATCCCGAAATAGAAACCCAGACCGCGGTTTTGATCAATAACCAATTCGGCTGTTCCAATGAGCCCATTATCCAGAAAACAATTCCCCTTAGTTCATCAGCGCCTGAAATTGCCATCAAGAGCATAATCAATGATGAAGAGACAAAGCTTATCATTACGCCATAAAGCAAAAGCCCCTGTATCCTTAATACCCGTTTTCTTATGCTCAAATAAAATACTAAAATGATAACTAAGATTGCTCCCAGAAAACCGCTTACCGGTAAACTAATGCCTCCCAGCCTCCGGCTTAATCCGGCAATAATGCTTAAAACTACGCCCAAGGCCGCGCCGCCTGAAATGCCCAGGGTATAAGGCTCGACCAGAGGATTGCGAAACATTCCCTGTAAGATAACTCCTGAGATGCTTAAAGCGCCGCCAACCGCGAATCCCATGATAATGCGCGGCAGGCGAATGTTAAAAAGAATGCTGTATTCCGCGCTATCGCTTGCTTTAGAAAGCAGAGAAATAATTTTCCTCACCGGTATGGCCGCAGAGCCTACGCAAAGAGAGAGAAGGCTTATTCCTAAAAGAATTATCCCTAATACAAACAGATAGATACACCAGCGGGTTATTTTTTTATTGCTTTTCATAACATATTGGCTTTATGAACGGGGATGGAAAATCTCAATTAATTCTTCTAACGCCTCAACAAAACTTACCGGGGTAGGGCCGCAAAGTTTATAGGTATCCATTACGTAAATTCGGCTGTTTTTAACCGCATTCAACCCACTAAAGGTAAACCACTGCTCTCTCTCTTTCTCTGCCAATAAACCCATAGCTGTAATAATGATTATATCTGGATTCTGCCTGATAACTTCTTCACGGCTGTAAAGGCCGCTCTTTGCCTGCGCGGCAATATTTATTCCCCCGGCAAACTCTATAAAATCATTCAAAAAATAATCCTTAGTTACCGCGAATAACGGGTTTGCCCCCATCTGCATGAAAACCTTTGGTTTAGGCAAGCCCTGAATCTTCTTTTTAAGCGCCTCTATCTTTTCCCTGGATGAATTGATGATTTTCTTAGCCGCATCTTCCTTGCCCACAACTTTACCTAATTCCACAAAATGCCCGCAGAGTTCTTGAAAATTCCTGGCTAAAGGAAAATCAACTACGCGTATTCCCAGGTTTTTAAGTTTTTCTTTTACCGCAGGATTAGTTAAAGAAGTAGCCAGCACCAGGTCCGGCTTCAAGCTTACAATCTTTTCCAAATCAGCAGCAATTATCGTCCCTACCTTTTCTTTTAATTTTGCCTGCGGGGGCCTTTGGCAATAGAGCGTATCCGCAATCAGGTTATCCCCCGCGCCTAAAAGATAAAGCTCTTCGGTGAGCGTTGAGCCTAAAGAGACGATTCTCCGGGGGAGGCCATCTTCTGGAGATGGATTTACCGAAGGAGAGAAAAATAGAAAAGATAATAAAATCCAAATCACTGCAGTTTTAATTTTATCTAGCGGCATAAATTCAGGCAATAAGCTCTAAAAACCAACATTTCTCTTTTAATATCTTTTTACCCAGGCTAAAGGCTACCGGCTGATTAAACAATGGCCCGTCGAAAACAAAAGTATGGAACTCTCCATTTTCTGCACAGGGGTCAATCCCGGAAGCTAATCCTTGGATAAAATCTTTATCAATAATACTGCCTAACCATTTTTCGCTTGCCTCTATATCGGCTCTTGCGCTAACCACAATTGCTTTAAACCCGCTATCAATTATTTTTTCCACCAGTTCTTTGGTATCTATCATCCATATTGGAAAAATTGCCTCTAGATTTGATTCCCCGCATACTTTATCTATCCAATCCCTGTGTTCTTCTAGATATATATCGCCAAAGACTATCCCCTGAATATTTTCCTTTTCTTTCCATTCTAAAATCAACTTTTTAAAGTCCTCGCGGTAAGTCTCCTTTGGCATTGGTTTTGTCAGAAGAGGGATACCTATAGACTTTGCCTGCTTGGCAATAATCTCCGGGCTAAGGCCGTGAGACAAGGAGGTTTTTCTGTTTTTATCAATAAAATTAAAAAGGCTGACTACTTGATGTCCATACTGCATCGCCTTATAACAGGCGAAACAACTATCCTTGCCGCCACTCCATAAAGAAACTACCCTCATCTTTAACTCTTCGCTGTATCAGCCCTATGTATTAACCCTTAAACTTGCTACGCTTCTAGTTCGTCTCGCAATATCTTCTCTTATGGTAACCCAATTGCGCCTTATGAGTTTATAAATACGGTCCGCTGTCTTTTTCTTATGTATCCAGTTGCAATCCTGGCATGACCATATATTTTTCTTTAGTTTTATAGATCGTATATAGCGTCCAAGGCTTTTATCCTTGCAGGGATAAAAGGGGCAATAACAGAAGGCGCAATCCTCTAGGCCCTTATGGCAAGGAAAATAACTACAGGCTTTATTGATTCTTTTGAGCATTAGTCTTCCTCCTCTAACCTTTGCCGCGAGATTAACGAGGCCGAGCCTCGTTAGAAATCTACAGCTGATACCGGTAACTAAGCTCGTTTAACACACCTGGACGCAGGCAGTATTTTTCTTTTCCTTCGGCGATGAGTTTAAAGGCGTATTTGATTATCGCCTTATAAAATTCGCAGAATACCGCCTTTTGATGCATCCCGCCTAATGCCTCTAACTCAGCCGGGCAGGGCGCGCCACAGATG
>MHHA01000064.1:2231-7318 GCA_001805845.1 Omnitrophica WOR_2 bacterium RIFCSPLOWO2_12_FULL_46_30 | reverse complement strand
GGTTCTTACCTCAACCTTAAACTCTTTAACTTCTTTTAGCAGCTTTATTCCTTCCTCGCTGAGATGATCGCTGATTAGGATTTTCATGGAGACCCTCTCGTATAATGTGTCTAATACCCTGTTAATGCCGAATTTCTAATGACGCCCGCCTGCGGCAGGCAGGAATCCCGAATGAATGACCATAATTCGCCATTCGGATTTCGTCATTAGACATTTCCTTGCTGCTGCCTCACTTTAAAAATACTTCCTGCGCTGCCCTGACTCCCGCGCCTAACTCAAATTTATATCCCATCTGATAAAGAACCTTCTCTAAGCAGGACAAAGCCAGGATTATATCAAATTCGTTGAGGTAACCCATACTGGCAATTCTAAAAACTTTACCCTTCAATTCGGCCTGTCCGCCGGCAATGGTTACGCCGTAAATGTCGCGCATCGTTTTAACCAACTTTTCACCGTCAAGGCCGAAAGGAACGTTTATTGCCGTGATGGCCTCTGAGGCGCAAGAGGCATCGGCATATAATTTTAATCCCAGGGCGCTGGCCGCGGCCCTTACCGCTTCAGCCATTTTCCTGCACCTGGTAAAGACGTTCTCTAACCCTTCTTCCTTAAGCATCTTTAATGCGGCATTTAAAGCTACGACTAAAGATACAGGAGTAGTAAAAGGCGTATCGGCCTGAGCCCAGGCCTTTTTGGCCGCGCGCAGGTCAAAATAATAGCGCGGGCTTCTGGCTGTATCAATCAATTTCCAGGCCTTTTGGCTTATGCTGATAAAACCAAGCCCCGGAGGGAGCATCAGGCCTTTCTGGGATCCGCTTACCACCACATCCGCGGCCCATTCATCCGTCTTTAAATCAATGACTCCCAAGCCGCTGATGGCATCCACAACTAAAACAGCTTCGCTATTTTTTACTGCTTCAGCAATTGATTTGATATCGGTAGTGACTCCGGTTGAGGTCTCGCAAAGAGTAGTGAAAACAACCTTTGCCTTGGTTGCCTTTAATTTCGCTTTTATCTCTTCGGCCTTTACCGCCCTTGACCATTCAACCTTGATTATTTCGGTATGAACACTATAGGCATAGCATAGTTCGGTCCACCGCTCGCCGAATTTTCCGCCTTCAACAGTAATTGCCGTATCCCCGGGTGAGAGCAGATTCGCTACTGCGGCTTCCATTGCTCCGGTGCCTGAAGAAGACAAAATAAAAACATCGGATTTTGTCTGAAACACATACTTCAGCCCTTCCACCGCCTCTTTAAGAATCGCCTGGAATTGCGGAGTGCGGTGATGGATAATCGGCCTGGCTAATGCCTCGCAAACCTGAGGCGGAAGCGGCGTCGGGCCGGGAGTTAATAAATAAGTTTTTCGCATAACAATTCCTCTCTCGTTAGTTGAGTTACTTGAGTTCATAGAGTTCATAGAGTTTGATGAGTTAAATAAGTTAACTCAAGAACTCAAGTGAACTAAAATTATTTCTTCTTCCCGGCAATAACCTCATCAACTAAGCCATAGCTCTTTGCCTCTTCTCCGGACATATAATAGTCTCTATCGGTATCCTTTTGAATCTTTTCTAAGGGTTGACCGGTATGATGGCTCAAAATCTCGTTTATTCTATCGCGCAGGCGCAGGATTTCCTTTGCCTGGATGGAAATATCCGCGGCCTGACCCTGCACCCCGCCCCAGGGCTGATGAATTAAAACCCGCGAATGAGGAAGGCAGAATCGTTTGCCTTTGGTGCCTGCGGTTAAGAGGAGCGCGGCCATACTGGCTGCCTGGCCTACGCAGTAAGTGGCTACGTCGCATTTGACAAACTGCATCGTATCATACACCGCGAGGCCGGCGGTAACGCTGCCGCCGGGCGAGTTAATATAGACGCTGATTTCCTTAGTTACATCTTCCATCTGCAAGAATAACATCTGGGCAATAACCAGATTAGCCACCGTATCATCAATAGGCGTGCCGATAAAAACAATCCTGTCTTTAAGCAGGCGTGAATAGATATCATAAGCCCGCTCAAAACCGCGCGCTGTCTGTTCAACCACCATGGGGACCAATGTCTGCGCTCTTATCTCCATATTTTCCTCCTATTCCTCAACCCATTGCGCTTCACCCAATAAAAACTCAATTACCCCTTGCGACGTATGTTCATCGCAGGGAATATTTTCTTTCTTGGCAATCTCCTCTAAAACCAAAAACGTCTTCACCTGGCTTTCTGCTTCCGGACGCAATTCTTTCTTTAGCTCTTCTTCCTTGGACGCAACCTGCTCTTGGGCCATCCCCCGTCTTAACAACTGCATCTTAGCTTCATACACTAATTCTTCAAGCCGGCGCTGTATCAGAGAAGGAGGGATCCTGAAATTAACTTTTGCTAAAATCTCTTTTAGCAAATCCTCCTGCAGATGATACCTTTGGTCATTTTCTTTCTGCACAAACAACTGCCGTTCAATAGCCGCGCGCATTTCTTCAACAGTTCTATACCCTGAACCTCTGGCAAATCTTTCATCAATAACTTGCGCCTTATGCGCCTCTTTCAGGTTATTTAAGGCCTTTTCAATTTCATCCGTGCTCACGGTGATTTTCTTGTATTTTAGCTTCATATGCCTATAATCTTTCACATTTATTTCCGGCCTCACCTCAACCACTGCTTTAAAAGATAAGATATTTGACTCTAATTTTACCTCGCTTATTTCTGGTAACTCTACTGCGCTGATTTTCTCTTTTTCTAATGAATCCCTGTATGCCTCAGGGATAAGATTCTTTATGACCTCCTCCCTGGCTAAGCGTCCGTGATGTTTCTCTAAAACATCCCGGGGCGCCTTGCCGGGACGAAAGCCGGGTATCCTGGCATCTTTACCTATGCTCTCGTAAACTTGAGCAAACTTTTTATTGACTATCTCAGCCGGAACTTCAATATCTAACTGCACTTTGCCTGCATCTATTTTTTTGGCTTCTACTTTCACCCGCTGCTCCTCTCCCCTCTCTGGCCAACCTTGTTAACCTACGAGGTTAACAAGGTGAAACTACTTTACATCCGAAACTTCTCACCCAGATAAATTGAGCGCGCCTGCGGATTGTCAATCAAATCCTGGGCTGTTCCTGAGATTAAAATCTTACCGTCAGAAATCAGATACGCCCGGTCAGTAATGGAAAGCGTCTCCCGCACGTTATGGTCGGTAACCAATACGCCCAGGCCCTTTGCCTTTAATTCCCGGATGATGCCTTGCGCCTCGGAAACAACAATAGGGTCTATGCCTGAAAACGGTTCATCTAAAAGTATAAAAGACGGCCGGGTCACCAGCGCCCGGGTAATTTCTAAGCGCCGCGTCTCGCCGCCGGATAAGGTATAGGCCTTTGACCTGGCAAGATGAGCGATGTTTAACTCAGCTAGGAGCCCTTTGAGCCTTTTAGAGCGCTGGCGCGGAGCTAAAGGCAGAGTTTCCAGGATAGCCATGATATTATCTTCTACGTTCAGTTTTCTAAATACCGAGGTTTCCTGGGCCAGATACCCGATACCTAAGCGGCTGCGCTCGTGTATGGGCAGTTTCGTTATATTCTCGTTATCAAAGACAATATTTCCCTTATCAGGAGAAACTATGCCCACGATCATATAGAAGGTAGTGGTCTTGCCTGCGCCGTTTGGGCCCAGGAGCCCAACCACTTCGCCTCTCTTAACTAAGATATCAACGCCGCAGACAACCTTTCTGCCGTTGTAAGATTTCTCTAAGCCTTTAGTTTCCAGAAGGTGCATCAACTAACTTTTCCTCGGAATAAATAACTAAGCGCGGCCTGCCGGTGAGAACCATCTTTTTGGTGGCAGCGGAGTATTCAGCTTCTTCGCTGTAAGAAGTATTTTCGCCCTTAACTATCTTTACGTTTCCCATTGATTTTATACGAAGGATTTTCTTATTCTTAAAATCAAAATACGCTTCCATCTTATCCGCATACATGTCGCCCTGCTCCTTCTGGTTTACTTTTACATTGGTATTGAAGATGGCGATTTCCTTCTCGTAATCAATCTCTAAGGGGCCATCGCAGGTGATCACGGTCGGCTCTTTGCTTGAAAGCGGCGCGTCGCCCGCGCCCTGCTCTTCCTGGAGCTCAACTGTAACATCGTCTTTTAAAAATACCTTTTTTAAATTCGGCTGGCCTTCTAAGCCCTTAGCCTGCGCTTTCAGATTTTGCTTTTCTATATTGACGACATCGGTCGTGGTGACCCTTTGGGAGGCCCGGTCCCAGTCTAAGGAATCAGTAATCAGCCTGCCGCCGCTTTGCGTGGTAATGATTACGTTATCTTGCAAATGCATCTTGCCGCTTGTCTTATCATAAGCGCCCTTATCTCCGACTAAGTTTATATTCTCCTCCTCGCCATAGACATTGGCATTTACGCTGGTCAAGCGCACGATGTCAGAAAAAATATCTGCGGATTTCCCGATTACCTCCCAGGATTTCCTGCCCTTCTGGGTATAACCTACCAGAGAGAAATCCAGCATCTTCTGCTCCGGGTCTTGAGCTTGAGGCTCTCGTTTCTGCGCAGCCGGCCTCTGGCCGGGCGCCTGAAGAGGAAAACTTAAACCAAGCAGGAAAACAAAAATGAAAGAGAGCTTTTTCATTATTTATATTCTGGATATAATATCACGTAAGGCCTCATTGTCAAGGAAAGGGCTCATTAATGATACTTAGTATATCGCGATTGCCTCCTCCCACCTGTTTTGCGTCCTTAAAATAAGTTCGGCAACCTCTCTGACCGCACCTCTGCCGCCTGATTTGCGGGTAATGTAGCAAGCTGTATCTTTGACCTCTTGAGCAGCATTTTCCACAGCAACCGGAAACCCCGCTTCTTTCATAATGCACAAATCCACCAAATCATCGCCAATGAAGCAAATCTCATCTTTATGGACCTTGTGTTTTTTTAAGATTTTCTCTAAAACCCTGGTCTTGGGAAAGATGTCTTGATAAAACTCCTCCACCTGCATATCCTTTGCCCGGTGTCTTATTGTCTTTGAACCTTTGGCAGTGATAAGTATGGTTTTAATGCCGGCCCTTTTCAAAAGATACACCCCTAAACCGTCGTGGACGTTGAAAAACTTGGAAT
>MHHA01000064.1:0-2220 GCA_001805845.1 Omnitrophica WOR_2 bacterium RIFCSPLOWO2_12_FULL_46_30 | reverse complement strand
AAAACTTGGAATCCCTTCCCTGGGAATCATAGATAATCCTGCCATCGGTAAGCACCCCGTCAACATCCAGGATAAGCAGTTTTATCTTTTTAATCCGTTCTCTCAACTGTGAACTGTCAAGCGCTAACTGCATTTAAACCAGCCCTGCCCGCAGGACATCCTGCACATCCAGAAGCCCTGCCGGCCTGCCTTTTTTATCTACCACCGGAAGCTCGTCTATCTTTCTTTCTTCCAGAATCCTCAGGGCCTCAACCGCCAATTTCTCAGGCAGGATGGTAACCGGGTTCTTAGTCATAACCTCTTTGACTTTTCTCCGGCTTAAGTTGGCATCTGTTTCTAAGTGCCGGCGCAGGTCGCCGTCAGTAAATATGCCGCTAAGCTTCCCGGATTTATTTACCACTGAGGCAGAACCGGCCCTGGCTTCAGTAATAGCGTAAAGCACATCTTTGACGATTGCCTCTTCATTAACAATAGGATTATCTTTTCCTTTGCGCATGATATCGTCAACCTTTAAAAGAAGCTTCCTGCCCAACGCCCCTCCCGGATGAAAGAGGGCAAAGTCCTTTTCCTTAAAACCTTTCTTCTCAACCAGACACACTGCTAAGGCATCTCCCATTGCCAGCATCGCAGTTGTGGACGATGTAGGACAGGCCTCTTTTTTAACCGAAACATCCAAAACCAGATTTGAGAATTTTGCCAGGCTTGAATTTTTATTTCCGGTTACGGCAATGATTTTTGCCCCTATTTTCTTCAATACCGGAATTAAACTCTTGGTCTCCTCAGTTTCGCCGCTATTGGAAAGGGCAATAACAATATCTTCTTTAGTAACCCGGCCCAGGTCTCCGTGGACGGCCTCGGCAGAATGCAGCCAGATGCTGGGGGTGCCTAAAGAGGCGAGGGTAGCGGAGATTTTCTGGCCGATGATCCCTGCCTTTCCCATGCCGGTAACCACTACCCTTCCTCTACAGTTAGAGATTGCCTCAACAGCTTTAACAAAATTATCATCTAACTTTTTTGCTAAAGCCGAGACTGCCTCTGCTTCTAACCTGAATACCTCTTTTGCGCGTTTAATAATCATAGCACATTTTCAATCTTTTTTATCTGCTTTAATAAAATCTCTAAGTCCTTCAAAGAAATCGTATTCGCGCCGTCACAAAGCGCCTTATCCGGGTGCTCATGTACCTCTAAGAACAGCCCGTCGCAGCCAAAGGCAACCGCGGCCCGGCTAAGGCCGGCGACAAACCTGCGCTCTCCGCCTGAACAACTGCCCTTGCCTGCCGGAAGCTGGACGCTGTGCGTGGCGTCATAAATTACCGGGTAGCCAAAGTCCCGCATTATGCTCAAGGCCCTTAAATCGG
This sequence comes from Omnitrophica WOR_2 bacterium RIFCSPLOWO2_12_FULL_46_30, assembly GCA_001805845.1. Classification (GTDB taxonomy): domain Bacteria; phylum Omnitrophota; class Gorgyraeia; order Gygaellales; family UBA12090; genus 2-02-FULL-45-21. Next base: position 862 of record MHHA01000064.1, on the reverse strand, counting down.
AAACTAAATTATTGTAGCCAAAGCTTACTCCTCTTTCTGTGATTAAGATATTCTTATTTCCTGACGATTCTATCTTTTTGATAATCTGGCCCATATCCCAAGGGGCCAGGAATTGACCCTTTTTGATATTAATTACCTTTCCTGTATGCGCGGCCCTTACTAAAAGGTCGGTCTGCCGGCATAAAAATGCCGGAATCTGAATGATGTCTAAGACCTTGGCCGCTTCCGCCAAATCCTCCTTGCAATGCACATCGCTTAAAATCGGTAAACTCAGCTTTTCTTTAACTTCTTTTAAAATTTCTAAACCCTTTTTTAGCCCGGGCCCCCGATAGGAATCTAAGGAAGTGCGGTTTGCCTTATCGTAGCTTGACTTAAAAATAAAAGGGATTTTGAGCTTGGCAGTTAGCTCTTTTAAAAGCTTTGCCATTTTAAGAGTTGAGCCCCTATCTTCTATCACACACGGCCCGGCAATTAAAACTAAAGGATTTCCCGCGCCGATTCTTATATTTTTTATTTTTATTTCTCTTGTCATTATCTTTTTGAGAGTATCTTTTTTACCTTCTCCAAATCCTCTGGCGTATCCACGCCTACAGTAGAAATTTTAGTCTCAATTACCTTTATCCTAAAGCCCTCCTCTAAAACCCTAAGCTGCTCTAATTTTTCTATTTTTTCTAAGTTTGATTCAGGCAGATTTTTAAAGATAAAGAGGAAATCTTTGCTATAAGCGTAGAGGCCGATATGCTTATAATAGGCTGTATTGATAGACTTATCTCGCTGATAAGGAATTGCCGCGCGCGAGAAATATAAGGCAAAGCCATGGGTATCGGCGGCTACCTTAACCACATTGGGATCGCTTATTTCA
>MHHA01000063.1:8002-9619 GCA_001805845.1 Omnitrophica WOR_2 bacterium RIFCSPLOWO2_12_FULL_46_30 | reverse complement strand
ATGAGGATGTCTTCAAGAGAGGAGTCAAGAGACATCTTATTTTTGGCGATGTGGTGGTTAGTGCTCTTGATAAGAGCGTCAACACCAGGGTCATCGGGGTCATAAAAGGTCAACCCGTCCTTGATAATACCGTCAGAACAGAAATTAACCGTTTCATTCTTTTTTTCTTCAATAAAGGCCGAGACATTACCTTTAATGCCCTGGGCGGAGGTATTCAGCTGGCTTTTTATGCTTTCTCTGATAATCTTTCCGGCTCTGCCCGAAACTATCCAGCCAGCAAGCGCCAGCGGAAGAAGCGAGATAGCCGCAAACCAAAAGAGCAGCTTCAGGCGGACGCTCAGGAAAGCTATCTTCATTTTGCCATTTCTTTGATTAACTGCAGGGCAATGATATTGCGCTGGATTTGGTTAGTTCCTTCATAAATCTGAGTAATTTTGGCATCACGCATAAATTTTTCCGCCGGATAATCCCGCATATAGCCGTAGCCGCCTAAAATCTGCACCGCATCAGTAGTTACCTGCATTGCCGTATCCGAGGCAAAAAGCTTTGCCATTGCCGATTCTTTAGCCACGTTGGTATTTCCGCTGTCAACCATTCGGGCAGTAGCGTAGATAATCGCCCTGGAGGCTTCCACTTTGGTTGCCATATCCGCTAACATCCACTGGATACCCTGAAAGCTGGAAATGGATTTTCCAAACTGTTTCCTTTCTTTCGCATACTTCACTGCCAGCTCCAGGGCTCCCTGTGCAATGCCTAATGCCTGGGCCGCCACTCCCGGGCGCGACATATCAAAGGTCTTCATAGTTACAATAAAACCCATGCCCTCCCTGGCAATCAGATTTTCTTTGGGAACCTTACAATCAGTAAAAATTAATTCATTGGTCATTGAAGCCCGAATGCCCATCTTCTCCTCTTTTTTACCAAAGGTAAAACCGGGAGCGCCTTTTTCCACAATAAAAGCTGAAGCGCCCCGCGCGCCGCGAGTGCGGTCAGTCATCGCAATTATGGTATAAACCCCTGCCTCGCCGCCATTAGTGATAAAATGCTTGGTCCCGTTCAGGATGTAATGGTCTCCCTTTTTCACTGCGGTGGTCCTGATTGCCGAAGCATCAGAGCCTGCCTCGGGCTCGGTAATGCCAAAGGCAGCGATAGTTTTCCCTTTAGCTAAATCCGGAAGGTATTTTTTCTTCTGTTCGTCGCTGCCGTAGAGGACGATGGGGAAAGTCCCCAAGGCAGAAGCTGCGTAGCAGACCGCGATTCCTCCGCAGGCGCGGGATAATTCCTCGGTGGCAAGGCATAAATCCAATACTCCGCCGCCGATCCCGCCGTATTCAACAGGCACAAACACCGCAAAAAGGTCAGAGTCGGCAATTATTTTAATGATATCGCGGGGAAACTCTTCGCTTTTATCGTATTCCGCAGCCACCGGAGCAATTTTCTCCGCGGCAATCTGCCGGCACAAATCTCTGAGCATCACCTGACTGTCAGTCAATAAATAATCCATTCCCATCCTCCTCGTATAATATGCGTAATAGCCCGTTAATGCCGAATTTCTAATGACGAATTCCGAATGAATGACCAATGCCTATATTTTTTTTATCAAGGCGACTTCTTCGC
>MHHA01000063.1:0-7989 GCA_001805845.1 Omnitrophica WOR_2 bacterium RIFCSPLOWO2_12_FULL_46_30 | reverse complement strand
TCTTCGCAATCCGGAAACTTAGGGCAGTTGATGCATTCCGCCCAAATCTTATGCGGCAGTTTGTTATGAGCTATTTTCTTAAAACCCATCTTTTGAAAAAAATCCGGGGCATAGGTGAGCGCAAAAAGCTGTTTTGCGCCGATGAGTTTCGCTTCTTGAATACATGCGTCAACCAAGAACCTGCCTATTCCTTTATTTTGATACCCTTTATCTACCGCCAGAGATTTTATCTCAGCCAAATCACCCCAGGAAATATGCATGGCCGAGCAGCCAATGATTTTATTTTTATTTTCATAGACAAAAAAATCCCTGATATTTTCATAAAGCTCATTAAGTGAACGCGCAAGCATGAGGTCCTTCTCAGCAAAGGCATTAATAAGCGCTTGTATCTGTTTTATATCTTCTATCCGCGCCTTGCGAATCATTTTCAATGACATACAACTTACCTGCCTGCTCAGCAGGCAGGCGTTCAGCTTCGCTTCCGTAAGTCGTGGCTTCATTTAATCTCCGTTCCCTTTGCCACCACCACAATCCCGGAATCCGTAACGTAAAATCTCTTCTTATCTTCGGCCAAATCATAGCCGATCACTGCGCCCCGGGGGATGCCGACCTCTTTATCAATGATCGCCCGCTTTATTTTGGCATAACGGCCCACATCTACGCCTTCCATCAGGATAGAATCGTATAACTCCGAGAAGCTGTTAATGCGCACGTTCGGAGATAAGATTGAACCTTTAACCTTGCCCCCGCTGATAATACAGCCGCTGGAAACTAAGGAATCTAAAAGAAGCCCCACCCGTCCGGCGGTCTTTTCTCCGGAATGAATGGTGCGCGCCGGAGGAAACTGTTCCTGATAAGTCCTGATCGGCCAGTTAGAGTCATATAAATTAAAGACCGGCTCCGGCCCCAGAAGGTCCATATTCGCCTGATAATAGCCGTCAATGGTTCCGATATCCCGCCAGTAATTGGCATCCCGGTCAGAGGCGCATTCTCCTTCGGACTTCAGGGAAGAAAAATTAAAAGCGCAGACTTTTCTTCCCTTCTTGACCATTTGCGGGATAATGTTCTTGCCAAAGTCATGGTCGGTATTCTTTGCCGCGTCTTCGGTAAGCTCCTCCTCTAAGATTTCGCGGTTGAAAACATAGATGCCCATTGAGCCGTAGATTTTATCCGGCTTATCGGGTATGCTTTTCGGCTTAAGGGGTTTTTCCTCAAAACCCAGGACCCTGCCTTCTTTATCCACCTCCACCACTCCTAACTGTGGCGATTTTTCTTTATCTAACTCAAAGACGCTCACGGTCAAGTCCGCATTACCTTGGCGATGGAAATCAATCATCTTATAATAATTCATTTTATAGATGTGGTCGCCGGCTAAAATTAAAATTTCATCCGCCTGCTCCTGCTCAATGCTGTATATATTTTGATAGATTGCGTCAGCTGTCCCCCGGTACCAATCAGAGCCCACCCTCTGCTGGGCCGGGATAACGTCAATATACTCGCCCAAATCCGAATTAAAGACATTCCATCCTATTCTTAAGTGCCGCTGCAGGGATATGGATTTATACTGGATCAGGACATGGATACGGCGCAGGCCGGAGTTAATGCAGTTAGAGAGGGTAAAATCAATGATGCGGTAAATCCCGCCAAAAGGGACTGCCGGTTTTGCCCTGTCGCGGGTAAGCGGATAGAGCCGCTCGCCCTTACCCCCGGCCATAATAAATGTAAGCACCTTACGCATCATAGCGAGAGCAAAAACCCCATAATTCCCCTGCGCATCATCATTACCGCAATGGCGGCAAGAAGAATATACATAATTTTGGCAAATGCCTTCATTCCCGGCTCGCCCATCAGGCGGACAAAAAAATCAGTATAGCGAAAGGTCAGCCAGACAATGAACATATTTAAGACCACGGATATAAAAGTGGGGACGGTTCCAAAGCTATCCACCATCATCAGGGTCATGGTCAGCACCGCGGGCCCGGTAACTAAAGGGGTCCCCAGGGGGAATATTCCCACCTCTAAGCCGGCCTCGGTGAGCGCCGAGCCCTTGTGTTTACCCGACAATAAAAGATGTATGGCAATGACCAAAAGCAATATGCCGCCGGCGATCTGGAAATCGGCAACGGTTATCCCCAGAAGCCTTAACAAGGCCTTTCCCAGAAACATAAATGCCACCGCGCTCACGGTAGCCGTAATTACCGATTCCTGAATAACCTTCCGCTTATGCTTCTTATTCAAAGAATTGGTAAGGGCAATAAAGATCGGAATGTTGCCCAGGGCATCCACTGCCGCAAATATTGGAATAAAGGTTGAGATGTATGGCTTTAAGAAGTCTAACATAAAAAATTATTATATCCCATTTACCTCACTGCTTCAAGGAGTTTTTTTGTATAGCCGGAGCGCGGATGAGAAAAAATCTCATCCGTGGCGCCTTGCTCAACAATCTTTCCCTGAAACATTACCAGCATGCGGGTAGAAATTTTCTTTACCACCGCGATATTATGGCTGATAAAGATATAGGCCATCCCAAACTCCTCTTTTAATTTAAGCAATAGCTCTAAGATTTGCTTCTGAATAATCAAATCCAATGAGGAAAGCGGCTCATCTAAAATTAAGAGCTTGGGCGAAAGCGCAAGCGCGCGGGCAATACAGGCCCGCTGGCGCTCTCCGCCGCTTAATTGCCGGGGAAGGCGCGCTAAGAGAGCATTGGATAAGCCGACTAATTCCAGCAGCCTGTTGATATTCAGGCCGTCGGTCTTAAGACCGACGGCCTGAAACGGCTCAAGCAGGATATCCCTTAAATTCATCCTGGGATCTAAGCTTAACAGAGGGTCCTGAAACACTATAGCCGCGTCTTTTCTTAAATGAGAAAGCTTAGAGGAAAAAATAATTTCTCCGCTGGTAGCCGCAATCAATTTGAGCAGGAGCTTTGCTAAAGTCGTCTTTCCGCATCCGGATTCGCCGACAATTCCCAGGGTTTCCTTTTCTGCCAGAGAAAAACTCACGCCGTCAACTGCCCGGACAAAGCCGGCGCCTGTCTTTAAAAATCCCCTTTCAATGGGATAGTATTTTTTAAGTTCCTTCACCTCTAAGATCATAGACGGATGATTGAACGTATTAAATCCTCTGTGTGCGGATGGCCGGGCGAAGAAAATATCTTTTTGCTATCTGCCTGCTCAACGATTCTTCCTCTAAACATTATAGCCGCCCGCTGGGTGAATTTCTCAACCAGGGCTAAGTTATGGGTAATAAACAAAATGCTGAATTTCATTTTCGCTTTAAGTTCTAAAAGCATGCGTATAACCTCTGCCTCAATAGTAACATCCAGAGCCGTGGTCGGCTCATCGGCAATCAAAAGTTTCGGGCGAGAGCTTAAAGCCATAGCTATCATTACCCGCTGGTTCATCCCGCCGGAAAGCTGATGGGCATAGCTGCTTAAGATATGCTCCGGATCAGGCAGCTTTACCAACCTCAATAAATCAACAGCCGCATTCAGCGCCTCTTTTTTACTTATGTTTTGATGCAGCAGAATACTTTCCTGGATCTGCCTGCCGACAGTTAAAACCGGATTCAGGGAAGCCGCCGCCTCCTGAAAGATGTAGGAAATATCCCTTCCCCGAATTGCCTCTATTTGAGCCTTGCTTACCTTTAACAAATCCTGGCCTTGAAAAAATACCTGCCCGCTTATAATATCGGCGGTTTCAGGCAGAATTCTGGTAATGCTTAAAGCCGTTACGCTCTTTCCGCTTCCCGATTCACCGGCTAAGGCCAGGATTTCATTTTCATATATGTCCAGATGAACCCCTTCCACCGCCTTTACGATTGTTTGACCATGTCTAAACTGAATACTTAAGTTTTTAATCTCTAACAATTTGCCCATCTTGACACCTGACACTCCCTGCCTGCTTGAGCAGGCAGGGATACCTGACACAAGACGCTATTCTTTGTGTTCTCTTAATCCTTCGCCTAACAAATTAAAACCCAGAACAGTAAGCAGTATAGACAGTCCGGGAAATAAGGCTAACCACCAGGCCACTCCCAGGGTTGACTTTGACTCCGCTAAGATATTTCCCCAGCTGGGTGAGGGCGGCTGGACTCCCAGGCCTAAAAAACTTAAAGATGATTCCAGGAGAATCGCTCCGGCTATCCCTAAAGTGGCATTGACAATAATCGGCTCCAGGGCATTGGGAATTAAATGGCGGATGATGATTCTAAAATTACTTACCCCCATTGCCTTTGCCGCTAAGATGAACTCCCTTTCTTTTAAAGATAGAATCTCCGCGCGCACTAAGCGCGCCGCCGGCATCCAATTGGTAAGCCCGATAATAAGCATAATATTAAATATTGACGGCTCTAATATAGCCGCCGCAGACAAAATGAGAAAGAAGGCGGGAAAACAAAGCATGATGTCGGTAAAACGCATAATTAAACCCTCTGGCGCGCCGCCGAAAAATCCGGCCAGAGAACCTAAAAATAAACCTATCAGAGTAGCTATGCCAACGGATATTACTCCCACTAATAAAGACACCCGCGCCCCATAGATCATCCGGCTAAAAAGGTCCCTGCCTAACTGGTCAGTGCCAAGCAGGTGTGTTAAAGAAGGCGCCAGCAGCGCCTCTTCAACCGTAATCGCCGCCGGGTTATGCTTGGTAAGCAATGGCGCAATAATTGCAATAACGCTTAATAGAGAAATGATTATCGCCCCTGATAGCAATTTTGAATTCATTTCTTATATCTTATCCTGGGGTCAACATAGGCATAGGATATATCGGCAAATAAGTTGCCCAGCAAGGTTAATCCCGCTCCCATAACCAATTCCGCCATTATCATCGCATAATCCCGCGCCATTACTGCCTCGTAAAAAAGCCTGCCCACCCCGGGCAAAGCGAAGATGGACTCAAAAATAACGCTTCCGCCGATTAACCCGGGAATAGACAAACCCAAAATGGTCACTACCGGAAGCAGCGCATTCGGCAAGGCATGCTTTTTTAACAGCGCATCGTCCGACAAACCCTTTGCCTTTGCAGTGCGGATATAGGGTGTTTTGAGTATTTCTAAAATATTCTGGCGGATATAGCGGGAAATGCCGGCCAGCCCGCTAAGACAAGAGACAAAAAGCGGTAAAATCAGGTGCTTAGCTAAATCCAGGGCCTTTTCCCAGAAGTTATAGTATTCAAAATCTAAAGAAGTTAATCCTGAGATAGGAAGCCATCTTAAATGAAGGCCAAAAAAGTTCATTAATAACAAACTGAGCCAGAACCCCGGCATGGCAAATCCGATAAAGACAAATAAGTTCATAGAGCGGTCATAGAAAGAACCCGGCGCCTTTGCGCAATTAAGCCCGATTAATATGCCAAAAAATAAAATGAGCGCAAGCGAGGCGGCATTGATAAATACGGTGAGCGGCAGCCGTTCCCAGATTTTCTCTATCACCGGCCGGTTGTCAATAAAAGACACGCCAAAATTCAGGGTGAGCACTTTCTTACTCCAGTCAAGATACTGAATAGGGAGCGGCTTATCCAAACCGTATAATTTCTCCAAGCGCTCTCTTGCCTCCAGGGAAACTTTTGGATTCATTGCCTCAGAAAGAGTAGTGGGCTTGCCCGGCGCAAGATGGATAACCATAAAGGAAATAGTAATAATCCCGAAGAGCAGGGGAAGCATACCTAACAATCTTCTAAAGATATAGGTAAACATACGATGAATTATACCATAATTTTAACATCTTATTTACCCTATTTACCAAAAAAATACCCCCACGCCAATTGCAATAAAAATATTCGGCTATCACGCAATTGGTGTGGGGGTTAAATTCGCCCCGCCGCAGGCGGGACTCATTTAATACATATCGCCGTATCCGCCGCCGCCGTGGCCGCCTGGCATAGGAGGCATTGCCGGTTTTTCTTTCTCCGGCCTATCGGTAACAAGCGCCTCGGTGGTTAAAAGAAGCGCGGCAATGCTGGCTGCGTTCTGCAGAGCGGTGCGGGTAACCTTGGTCGGGTCAATTACTCCGGCCTCAACCATATCCCTGTATTCGTTAGTAGCAACATCATAACCAATATTGGTTTTTTCCTGCTTTACCTTCTGGACAATAATCGAGCCCTCTAAACCCGCATTCTGGGTTAGCTGGCGGATCGGCTCCTCAAGGGAACGTTTAACAATATCAACCCCGATCCTCTCATCGCCTTCGCTTTTAAGCTTATCCAGGGCAGGAATACAGCGCAGAAAACCCACGCCGCCGCCCGGGATAATGCCTTCCTCAACCGCAGCCCTGGTGGCATGCAGCGCATCCTCAACCCGGGCCTTTTTCTCCTTCATCTCGGTTTCAGTAGCCGCGCCGACGTTAATTACCGCCACTCCCCCGGCTAACTTTGCCAGACGTTCCTGGAGCTTCTCTTTGTCATAGTCGGAATCGGTATCTTCAATCTGCTTCTTGATCTGGGATATTCTTCCGTTGATGGCCTGGGTTTTTCCTGCTCCCTCAACAATGGTGGTGTTTTCCTTGTCAATCTTGACTCTCTTGGCCCTTCCTAAATCATCAATATCCACGTTCTCTAACTTTATCCCTAAGTCCTCAGTTATGGCTTTGCCGCCGGTGAGCACCGCAATATCCTCTAACATTGACTTGCGCCTGTCGCCGTAGCCGGGAGCTTTAACCGCCGCGCACTGCAGGGTGCCGCGGATTTTATTTACCACTAAAGTGGCTAATGCCTCGCCTTCAACTTCTTCGGCAATAATCAAAAGGGGCTTGCCGGTGCGGGCAATCTTCTCTAATAAAGGAAGCAGGTCCTTTAAGGAAGATATTTTTTTCTCGTGAATTAAGAGGTAAGGATCCTCTAAGATTACCTCCATCCGCTCGGCATCGGTAACTAAATAAGGAGACAAATACCCCTGGTCAAACTGCATACCTTCAACCACCTCTAAGGTAGTGGCCATTGATTTTGCTTCCTCAACGGTAATCACGCCGTCTTTACCCACCTTATCCATAGCTTCAGCTATCAAATCGCCGATTGCCGTATCGCAGTTGGCGGCAATTGAGGCCACCTGGGCTACTTCCTTCTTATCTTTGATTGGTGTGGAGAACCTCTTTAATTCCTCAACTATCTTTTCTACCGCCTTCTCAATGCCTCTTTTAAGCGCCATGGGATTTGCGCCGGCAGTAACGTTCTTGAGGCCCTCGCGGTAAATCGCCTCGGCTAATACCGTCGCGGTAGTGGTGCCATCGCCTGCGTTGTCCGATGTTTTCTCAGCTACCTCCTTAACCATCTGAGCGCCCATATTCTGATAAGGGTCCTCAAGTTCAATTTCCTTGGCTACGGTAACCCCGTCCTTGGTAATGGTCGGTGAGCCGAATTTCTTGTCAATAACCACGTTTCTTCCCTTGGGGCCTAAGGTCACCTTTACTGCGCGGGCAAGCTGCTCCACGCCGCTTAAGATCTGGCGCCTGGCCTCTTCGCTGAATAACAACTGTTTTGCCATTACATTACCTCCTTAAATATTAATGTGCGAAGTTTCGCTTCGCACATTTTCATAAAGTTTCATTTAATAATTGCCAGAATGTCGTCTTCCTTCATAATCAGAAGCTCTTCGCCATCCTTGGTAGTAATCTCGCTTCCTGAATACTTGCCATACAGAACCCGGTCGCCTGCCTTTACCTCTAAGGCCTGCAACTGGCCTGATTCAGAAAACTTACCCTTTCCTACTGCCACTACCTTACCCTCCTGGGGCTTTTCTTTAGCAGTATCCGGAATGACAATCCCTCCCTTGGTCTTATTCTCCGCCTCCAGCGGCTTGACAATAACACGGTCTCCCAACGGCTGCATGTTCATACAAACACCTCCTTCTTCGTAGTTTTTTTAAATTAGCACTCTCGCACTCGGACTGCTAATTATAACCAAAAAAAAATCCTTGTCAAGCTTTTTTTAAAATTTCTTGCATTATCATTCTTTGCAATTCTCTTTTTCTAAGAATAGATTTCGCATGCTCTTT
>MHHA01000062.1 GCA_001805845.1 Omnitrophica WOR_2 bacterium RIFCSPLOWO2_12_FULL_46_30 | reverse complement strand
GTTGGTTGTAGGGACCATTCTAGAGAGGTTAAAGGGAAAACAGGATTTTCGCATCCTCTTAATACCTGACCATGCCACGCCTTTGTCTTTGCGCACCCATACTGCTGACAGCGTTTGTTTTGCTCTCTACGGCAGGGGCATTCAAGCCGCCGGCGCAGAAGGTTTTAATGAACAAGAGGCAAAAAAAAGCGGAATTTTCTTAGAAAACGCTCATCTGCTGATGGATAGGCTGATCAAAGAAGAAGAAATATAAATATATGAGTTCGCTTACCATTATCTTTATAACCTTCGTTTTATTCTTCTGGGGCTATAAGTTTTACGCCCGCAGATTAGAGCTGCTCTGGCAGGTTGACCCGCAAAGAAAAACTCCGGCGGTTTCTAAGTTTGACGGAGTTGACTATGTCCCGGCGAGGAATTGGTTAGTTTTGTTTGGCCACCACTTTTCTTCAATAGCCGGGGCCGGGCCGATCATCGGGCCGGTTATCGCGGTAATAACCTGGGGGTGGCTGCCGGCTTTATTATGGATTATTTTTGGCACGATATTTATCGGCGGCGTGCACGATTTTGGCTCTTTGATGTGTTCACTGCGCCAGGAAGGCAGTTCCATTGCCGATATCGCCAAAGGGGTTATTTCTCAGAAGTCAAAAATACTTTTTTCTATTTTTGTCTGGCTGGCCCTTATCCTGGTCATTGCGGTTTTTGCCTATCTTTGCGCGGATACCTTTGTTAAGGAACCAAGGATTGTCCTGCCCTCGCTGGGCTTAATCCCGGTTGCGCTATTTATCGGTTTTCTGCTCTATAAGGTTAAGGCCAATAATACGCTGGCCACGATCCTGGGATTGGTTTTATTGACCTGCCTGATTTTATGGGGGAATAAATTACCCATAAGTATTCCTCAGGGCGGGCTTGCTATTTGGATAGTAGTTTTGTTGGCATACTGCTTTATTGCCTCGGTCACGCCGGTGCATGTACTTTTACAGCCGCGGGACTATTTATCCAGTTTTTTATTGTTTGCCGGCCTAGCCTTTGGCTATACCGGTTTAGCGCTCTCAAATCCCCGGATTACACAACCGGCTTATCTTAAGTGGAATCCAGGAGAAGGCGGCCTCTGGCCGTTTTTGTGCGTTACCATTGCCTGCGGCGCTATCTCCGGATTTCACTCTTTGATTGCCTCAGGCACTACCTCCAAGCAGTTAGCCAATGAACGTTTCACCAGGCGCATCGGCTATGGCGGGATGATTGCCGAGGGGTTCGTGGGAGTGCTGGCGGTCCTGGCAATTGCCGCAGGTTTAAAAGGCAGGAATTTGCCGGACCTGCTCAAAGAAATAGGGCCGATAAATTCTTTTGCCCAGGGCTATGGCGCGCTCACCGAAACTATCTTAGGCAGTTACGGCGGTTTTATCGCGGTAACCATATTGAACGCTTTTATTTTAACCACCCTGGATACCGCAACGCGCATCAGCCGCTATATGACTGAGGAGCTTTTTGGCATTAAGAATCGTTACTTAGCTACGATTATCGTGCTGAGCTTAAGCGGGGCATTGGCCTTAAGCGGCGCCTGGCAGAAAATCTGGCCCATATTCGGGGCATCAAATCAATTAGTGGCGGCATTGGCTTTATTGGTGATCAGCTGCTGGCTGCTGGCGCATAAGAAGAGCCTCAAATTTACCATATATCCTGCGCTCTTTATGTTTTTGACTGCCGTCTCGGCCTTGTTTATCCAGGCGCAAAAATATATAAGAGCAAAAGAAAACTATCTGCTTTTTGGGGTAACCGTGGTTTTATTGCTGCTGGCCTTTTATTTATTAATTGAGGCGGCCAGGGCAGCAGCCCGAGGGCTGGCAGTTCATAGAGCTGGGCAGTGAGAATAGGAAATAGCTCGCCAGACGAGGGAGGAATGGGTGGATAAGTTAATTGTGCAAAAATACGGCGGTTCGTCAGTGGCAAATATTGAAAGGATAAAAAATGTCGCCAGGCGCTTAGTAAGCTACAAGAAAAAAGGTTATGATTTAGTGGCGGTGGTTTCGGCCTTAGGCGATACTACGGATGAGCTGATTGAGCTTGCCTCCCGGATATCCAAAGAGCCTCCGGAGCGGGAGATGGATATGCTGCTTTCAACCGGGGAGCAGATATCGGTTGCGCTTCTGGCAATGGCAATTCTTGAGTTAGGTTACCAGGCAATATCCCTCACCGGTTATCAGGTGGGCATTGTTACCGATACCGCGCATACCAGGGCGCGCATCGTAAAAATAGAGGTGGGTAAGCTGCAGCAGGAATTAAAAAAGGGTAAGATTGTAATTGTTGCCGGTTTCCAGGGCATCACCCCCCAGCAGGATATCACGACCTTAGGCCGGGGAGGCTCAGACCTTACCGCGGTTGCCCTGGCAAAAATCTTAGAGGCAGATGAGTGCGAGATTTATACCGACGTGGAGGGGGTCTTTACCACCGACCCGCGCATAGAGCCGAAGGCGCGCAGGATAAAGGAAATTACCTATGATGAAATGCTGGAGATGGCCTCGCTTGGCGCGCAGGTGATGCAGGCGCGCTCCATTGAGGTAGCCAAAAAGTTTGATATCCCCATACATGTGAGGTCGTCATTCTCCGATAATCCCGGGACAATGATTATCAAGGAGGTAAAAAATATGGAAGATGCGCTGGTTACGGGAGTAACCTTAAATAAGCACGAGTCAAAGATAACGATATGCAACGTCCCTGACCGGCCGGGCATAGCTGCCAGGATTTTCAATCAGTTTTCTGACGGCGGAATCAACGTGGATATGATTGTGCAGAACGTCTCGCACACAAAACAAACCGATATCTCATTTACGGTTTCCAAAGCTGATAGCTCTAAGGCAATGAGAATTACCAGGAAGACGGCCTGCGCAATAGGGGCGCAGGATGTCCTGGAGGATTCAGGTATCGCCAGGGTTTCCATCGTGGGAGTGGGGATGAAGACGCATTCCGGCGTTGCCGCGCAGATGTTTCAGGCGCTGGCAAAAGAGAAGATAAATATTGAAATGATTTCTACTTCCGAGATAAGTATTTCCTGCATTATCAAGAAAAGGCTTGCCGAAAGAGCTGTGCGGGCTTTGCATAAGCAGTTCGGCCTGGATAAGCGATGAATGAGGATAAGCTATGCAAAAGATAGAGCTTTACGATACAACCCTGCGTGACGGCGCCCAGACCGAAGGCATTTCCTATTCGGTGCAGGATAAGGTGCGTATTGCCAGGAAACTTGATGAATTGGGAATCCATTTTATTGAGGCGGGCTGGCCGGCAAACCCCAAGGATAGGGAGGTTTTTAAGATTTTGAAGGATAAACCGCTAAGACAGGCGGCATTAGTTGCCTTTGGTTCTACTCGCAGGGCGGACAAAAAAGTAAATCTTGACCCAAGCATTAAAAGCATACTTGCGGCGGATACAAGAGTAGTTACCATTTTTGGAAAAACCTGGGATTTGCATGTCAAGGAGGTCCTGAAAGTTTCTTTAGACGATAACCTTAAACTGATTGAAGATACCATTGCATATCTGGTTTCTAAGGCAAAGACGGTGATTTACGACTGTGAACATTTCTTTGACGGTTATAAAGGCAATCCCGAATATGCTGTTAAGACTGCCTTAGCCGCCCAAGAAGCAGGCGCCTCAAGAATAGTTTTTTGCGATACCAACGGCGGAACCGTTGCTTCAGAGCTAATCCGGATTATTCACCATATCGCGCCAAAATTAAAATCCGCTTTGGGTATTCATGCGCATAATGATTTGGGCTTGGCGGTAGCAAATTCCATTCTGGCTATTGAAAATGGCATTACCCATGTTCAAGGAACATTTAACGGTTATGGCGAACGCTGTGGCAACGCTGATTTATCCACCATTATCGGGATTCTTAAAACTAAGCTGAATGTTGACTGCGTCCCGGATAAAAATCTTAAGGAATTGACTAAGGTCTCGCATTTTGTGAGTGAGGTTTCTAACCTCCGCCAGCAGCCGAATCAGCCATTTGTCGGCAGTTCGGCCTTTGTGCATAAGGGCGGTGTGCATATTGACGCGATGTTAAAGAACCCTAAGACCTATGAGCATATTGAACCGGTGATTGTCGGTAATCACCGCCGGCTCCTGGTTTCAGAGCTTGCCGGGAAGATGCCCATTGTCTTAAAGGCAAAAGAGTTTGAGCTAGACTTGGATAAAAAATCCCCTAAAACTCAGAAGATTCTGAAACTTTTACAGGACTTAGAGCATAAAGGTTACCAGTTTGAGGCCGCAGACGCCTCGTTTGAGCTGCTGATTAAGCGTGAACTTAAACAGTATAAGCGATTTTTTGATTTAGAGAGCTTTCGGGTAGTGGTGGAAAAGAAGCCGGATGGCCGCATCGCTTCTGAGGCAATAATCAAAGTGAGGGTTAATGGGATACAGGAGCATACCGCAGCTGACGGCGATGGCCCGGTAAATGCTTTAGACAATGCCCTGCGCAAAGCGCTCAAAGGATTTTACCCCGCCTTAGCTAAGATGCATTTATCGGACTTCAAGGTACGGGTGCTTGATGAAAAGGCAGGCACCGCCAGCAGGGTGCGGGTTCTGATTCAATCCCAGGATGAAAGCGACTCCTGGGGAACCGTAGGCGTCTCCGAAAACATCATTGAGGCAAGCTGGCAGGCATTGGTAGATTCGGTGGAATATAAGCTCTTAAAGGACAAGGCGTAATGATATATTTAGACATAGTTAAGGCTCTAAATAAAGGGAAGATAAAATATGCCGTGGCCGGAGGAGTCGCGGTTGTGTTGCACGGTTTTACCAGATTTACCGCCGATTTAGATTTGATTGTGGAATTAAGTGAAGAAAATCTGGATAAATTTTTTGATATAATGTATAGCCTGGAGTATCGTCCCAGGGTCCCGGTCAAAAAAGAAGAGTTTAAAGACAGCCGAATTCGGCAGGAGTGGATAGATAAAAAGGGGATGATAGTCTTTTCGTTCTTTCATATCAGAGATCATTTGAAAATAGTGGATATGCTTGTAACCGAGCCGATAAAGTTTTCTGAAATTGAGAAAGATATTGAGAAGATAGAGATAAATAGGGTAAAAGTTTGCACTATTAGCAATAGACACCTCAGGAAATTAAAGTCGTTAGCCAATAGGCCGCAGGATTTGATAGATATCAGGAATTTGGAAGAGATTGAGAGGATAAATAATGAAAACCGTAAAAGGTCCTAATTTTAAAGCCGGCGAGATTATCCCTTATGAGCATTTGGAATTTGTAGTAAAAAATACGACACCTTATCAAAGATGGAGGGCACTTGAATCCGCGTGGCTCCTATGGCGCGCAGTAAGAAAAACTTTGCCCGGGAGAATCATCAAGCTTCAGGACAAATTTAGAGAAGGAAAGATTTGATCCCTTGCGCGAGTTAAAAAATTGTATGAATGAAATACCCAACCACTATGAGCCGAAAGAGATTGAAGATAGAATTTATAAATATTGGCAGGACAATCAGCTCTTTTCGGCAAAGGTTAATCCCGCTAAAAAACCTTTCTGCATAGTTATCCCCCCGCCCAATGTAACCGGAATCTTGCATATGGGCCATGCCTTAAATAATACCTGTCAGGATATTTTAATCCGCTTAAAACGAATGCAGGGTTTTGCATCGCTCTGGATGCCGGGAACCGACCATGCCGGCATTGCCACTCAGAATGTAGTTGAACGCCAACTCGCTAAAGAGGGCCTGAAGCGCCAGGATTTAGGCAGGGAGAAGTTTTTAGAAAGAGTCTGGCTCTGGAGGGAACAATACGGTTTGACCATTATCCATCAGCTTAAAAAATTAGGGGCATCTTGTGATTGGGCGAGAGAGCGTTTTACTATGGATGGCGAATATTCTGAGGCGGTTAAGGAAGTATTTATCCGTCTTTATCAGAAGGATTTGATTTATAGGGGTAATTATATTATCAATTGGTGTCCAAGATGTCAAACCGCTCTTTCTGACGAAGAAGCGCCGCACCGTGAAGTTGAAGGGAAGCTGTATTATATAAGGTATCCAATTAGAGAAACCAGAAAAGGCAATATCCCGGATTTCATTGTAGTAGCGACGACCCGGCCGGAGACGATATTAGGCGACACCGCGGTTGCGGTTAATCCTAAAGATAAACGGTATAAAAATTTTATTGGACAGACAGTTATTCCGCCTTTAGTTGAGCGGGAAATAAAGATAATTGCTGATGATATGGTAGATATGAAATTCGGCACCGGAGCAGTCAAAGTGACTCCTGCCCACGACCCTAACGATTATGCTTTGGGTAAGAAGCATAATCTCGATTTTATAAATATTATGAATTACGACGGAACTTTGAATTTCAGCGCCGGCGAATATCAAAATATGGATAGATTTGAGGCGAGGGAGGCGATAATAGAAGATTTAAACGAAAGGAAGCTGTTTGAGAAAATAGAGCCGCATAAGCATTCTGTGGCTCATTGTTATCGCTGTCATACAGTTGTTGAGCCGTATTTATCTTGGCAGTGGTTTGTAAGGATGAAGCCGCTTGCAAAACCAGCGATAGAGGCGGTAAAAAATAGTAAAATCAAATTCTATCCTAAGCGCTGGACCAAGGTTTATCTAAACTGGATGGAGAATATCCGCGATTGGTGTATTTCGCGCCAGATTTGGTGGGGACATAGAATTCCAGTATGGTATTGTAGGGATTGCGGGCTGAAGAGCGGTAAAATCGTAGAGGTAAAAAGCGGACCACCAGGGTATACTACGAGTTATACTATTCTGGATCCTAAACCGCTAGTTGGTTATATCAGGCCAGATAAATGTCCTGACTGTAATTCCGCTAATTTACTTCAAGACGAAGATGTGCTGGATACCTGGTTTTCGTCGTGGCTGTGGCCCTTTGCCACCTTTGGCTGGCCAATTCAAGAACTCAAAGCAACTCAAAGAACTCAAGAACTCAAATATTTTTATCCCACCTCTGTCTTGGTTACCGCTCCTGAGATAATCTTTTTCTGGGTGGCCCGGATGATTATGGCAGGTTTTGAATTTATCGGCAAGGAACCATTTAAGGATGTTTATATCCACGGCACGGTGCGGGATATAGAAGGCAAAAAGATGTCCAAGTCCCTGGGAAATATCATTGACCCCCTGGAGATTATCGCTCAATACGGCGCGGACGCTTTGAGATTCAGCCTTATTTCAATAACTTCTACCGGGCAGGATGTATATCTTTCAGAAGAGAAGTTTGAGTTGGGCAGGAATTTTGCCAATAAGCTCTGGAATGCCTCAAGATTTTCTTTGATGAACCTGGATTTAAGTTTGGTTAATATTGACTTATGCGTGTTTTTTGAAAAAGAGAAATTAGAACTTCCGGAAAGATGGATTTTAAGCAGATTTTATTCTATCTTAGGCAGATTAAATAAAGCCCTGGATAATTTTCGTTTTAATCAGGCAGCAAATATCCTCTACGAATTCATCTGGCATGAGTTTTGCGATTGGTATCTGGAATTGGCTAAACCAATTCTGGTCACCAGGTCACCAGGTTACCAGGTCACCAGCCAAAGCAAAAATACACAGATAGTTTTGTATAAGGTTTTGGAGAAAACATTAAGGTGCCTGCATCCGTTTATGCCGTTTATTACCGAGGAAATCTGGCAGAAATTACGAGCTACGAGTTACCTGCCTGCCGGCAGGCAGGCGAGTGCAGGAGTTACGAGTATTATGACCCAGCCCTGGCCGCATATTCAGAAGCAGATGGTTGATAAAGATGTTGAGTCCAGGATGCAGCTTGCTATTGATCTGATCACCGCAATCAGGAATCTTAAGTCACAGGTAAAGCTCCCGCAGTCGCAAAATGTTAAGGTTACTATTGTGGTCAAAGATAAAAAGACTGTGCGTATACTTGATGAAACCTCAAAATATATCTCCTATTTGGCCAAGTTAGATAATTTGGACATCCGGTCAGAGCGCCCAGCCGGAATCAAGAGCATAAGTTCAATCTTCAAGAAAACGCAGGTGTTATTAGAACTTGAGGGAGTAATTGATATTGAGAAGGAAATTGAAAAGCTTGCCAGAGAAATAGGCGCGATAACCGCGGATTTGAAATCTAAAGAGAGCCGGCTGAAAAATAAGGAATTCCTTCAAAAGGCGCCCCAAGAGGTTATTGAGCGCGAGAAAGAATTGGTTACGGTTAACAAAGAAAAGCTCGCCGCCTCAAGCAAGATATTAGATGAGCTTAAGAAATAAGAATCGGGAATACGGGCTTAAGGATTTAATTAAAAATGCCTTGCGGGAGGATATTGGGTGCGGGGATATCACTAGTGAGCTTTTGATACCAAAGAATAAAAAAATCAAGGCAATCGTCCTTTTAAAAGAAAAGGCGGTTATTGCCGGATTAGGCATTGCCGAAAAGGTTTTTAAAAGCATAGACCGCAAAATTAAATTTAAGGCAAAGTGCTTAGACGGTTCTCTGCAGGATGCAGGAAAGATTCTTGCGGTTTTAGAAGGCAGTGCCCGGAATATTCTTCTTGCGGAACGGACCGCCTTAAATTTTCTTACCCATCTTTGCGGGGTGGCAAGCCTGGTGCATAGTTTTGTCCGGGAAGTCAAGCCCTTTAAGGTTAAAATTTTGGATACCCGTAAGACCATCCCCGGCTTAAGGAATTTGCAAAAGTATGCCGTTCTTCTGGGTGGAGGTTATAACCACCGTATTGGGCTCTGGGATGAAGTTTTAATCAAAGATAATCACCTGGCTGTAGCGCGCGGCTTTCGCCGCAGAGCTTCAATGGGAATTAGACAGCTCATTGAAGCTGTTAAAGAGAAAAAACCTAAAGAGATAAAGGCAGAGATAGAAGTAAAGAATTTGAGAGAACTGAAAGAGGCCTTGAAAGCGCGGCCAGACATTATTATGCTGGATAATATGAAATTATCTGCTCTAAAGAAGGCAGTGCGGCTGCGCAACCTGACTAATGCAATTCCCAAGACATCGCTTGAGGTTTCCGGGGGAGTTAACTTAGATAATGTCCGAACGATTGCTAAAACCGGCGTGGATATGATTTCCATCGGCTGCCTTACCCATTCAGTAAAAGCCATTGATATTTCTCTGGAAATCAGTAGAGAAAAAGCGTCTTGACCCCCTTTTAATCATAATGATGAATAAGTTTAAGCTTGCCAGCTCCTTTAGGCCTGCCGGAGACCAGCCTCGGGCAATTGCAGGGCTAACCCAGGGTATTCAAAAGAAAGATAAGTATCAGACCCTGCTGGGGGTTACCGGCTCAGGAAAAACCTTTACCCTGGCTAACCTCATTGCCAAGGTGAACAAGCCCGTCCTGGTTATTTCGCATAATAAAACCCTTGCCGCTCAGCTCTACAGTGAGTTTAAAGAGTTTTTCCCTGAGAATGCAGTGGAATATTTTGTCAGTTATTACGATTATTATCAGCCGGAGGCCTATATTCCCACTACCGATACCTATATTGAAAAAGACGCATCCATCAACGACCGGCTTGACCGCCTGCGCCTTGCCGCCACTTCTTCTTTAATCTGCCGCTCGGATTGTTTGGTTGTGGCTTCGGTTTCCTGCATTTATAATTTAGGCTCGCCTGCCGATTATAAGGAATCATTGGTTTTCATCGCCAAGGGCCAAAGCATATCGCGAGACGAGCTAATCCGTAAACTTATTGAGCTCCAATATGAGCGTAATGACTATGAGTTTATCCGGGGAGGCTTGAGAGTGAGGGGCGATATAGTTGAGATATATCCGGCCTATGCCCAGACCGCAGTGCGTTTGGAACTATCTGGCGATGAAATTGAGCATATTTCTGAATTTGATCCTGTTAGCGCAAAGAAAATAACGTCGCTAGAGAAAATCGGCATCTATCCGGCTAAACACTTTATCGTTTCAAGCTCCTGCTTAGAAGACGCGCTTAAATCTATCCTGGAAGAATTAAACCAGCAGCTTAAATTATGGCGTTCCCAGAATAAAATCTTAGAAGCCCAGCGCTTAGAAAGCCGCACCAGATACGACGTTGAGATGCTCAGAGAAATCGGCTACTGCCATGGAATTGAAAATTATTCCCGCCATTTATCCGGAAAGCCTCCTGGCTTTCGGCCATATTGCCTGCTCGATTATTTCCCAAAAGATTTTCTTCTCATAATTGACGAAAGCCACGTTACCATTCCCCAGATCAGGGGTATGTATGAGGGGGATAAGGCAAGGAAAGAGACCCTGGTTGAATATGGCTTTCGCCTGCCATCTTGCCTTGATAACCGGCCCTTAAAGTTTGATGAATTTGAAGGCCTGCTGAACCAGGTGATTTTTGTTTCCGCAACGCCTGCTGAATACGAGCTCAAGAAATCTAAAGGCAGAGTGGTTGAGCAGATTATCAGGCCTACGGGATTGGTTGACCCGGAAATTATCGTCAAGCCCAGCGAAGGCCAGCTTGAAGATTTGATTGGCGAGGTCAAAAGGCGCGCAGAGAAGAATGAGCGGGTCTTAGTAACTACCCTTACCAAGAGGATGTCGGAAGACCTGAGTAATTATTTGAAAGATGGAGGGCTAAAGGTAAAATATCTGCATTCCGAGATTAAGACCATTGAGCGCACGCAAATCCTGAAGGAATTAAGGCAGAAAAAATTTGATTGCTTGGTGGGAGTGAACCTTCTGCGCGAAGGCCTGGACCTGCCTGAGGTTTCTCTGGTGGCAATCCTTGATGCGGATAAAGAAGGTTTTTTAAGGTCCCAAACCAGCTTGATTCAGGTTGCCGGAAGAGCCGCCAGAAACTTAAATGGCCGGGTAATAATGTATGCTGACACAGTCACCGGCTCAATGGAAAAGGCGATCTCTGAAAGCAGGCGCAGAAGAAAAATCCAATTGGAATTTAATGCCAAATATAAAATCACTCCCCGGGGCATTCAAAAGGCAATCCGGGAAGGGATTGAAACCCTGCAGGAAGCCGAAGAATGGACTCAAGATTTGATCGGTTTACCGAAAGATGAGCTTGAATTAAGGAGCTATATCTCTGAATTAGAATACGAAATGGAATTGGCGGCAAGGAATCTGCAGTTTGAAGAAGCAGCAAGAATACGGGACAAGATCAAAGAGTTTAAGCAACCTAATGGATGAAGGCATAGTCAGGGTTTTTCATAGCCGGCAGTTAGATAATCTGCAAACGCATATTATCGGCAAAAAAATCTATAAGTATGATACTACCGGCTCAACCAATGACCTGGCGTTTACCCACGGCTTGCAAGGCGAGAAGGAGGGAGCTGTTTTCTGGGCCAGGGCTCAAACTAAGGGAAGGGGAAGGCAGGGAAGGCGCTGGGTTTCGCATAAAGACAAAGGAATTTATTTTTCTATAATTCTTAAACCCGATATTTTAGTCAGCGAAGCGCCAAAAATTACCCTTTTGGCTGCCTTGAGTATTTGTAAGGCCTTGCGTAAATTCGCCGATGGCGAATTTTTGCTCAAATGGCCAAACGATATTGTGGTGGAAGATAAAAAAATCGGCGGGATTCTAACTGAAATGGACGTAGAAATAGGAAAGATAAGATTCCTCATCGTGGGCCTGGGCGTAAATACTAATTTTAAACGCAGCGAACTGCCCGCAAAAGAGGCAACCTCATTGCGCATATTGCTGGAGAGTAAAGGAAATCATATCAGTTTACCCAAATCAGATCCTTCCCCCGCCAAGGCGGGGTCAGGATCAAGAAAAATCTGCCTTAAGTCTCTTCCTGAAGAGCAGCTTTTTCTTGAAAAAGAAATAGATAATCAACATATACTAGGCCTTTGCCTGAAGGAAATTGACAGCCATTATGCGCAGTTTAAAAAAGACGGGCTTTCCTGTGTAATAAACGAAGCCCGCCATCTTTCAAGCCTCTGGGGAAAGCAGGTCAAAATCAATGATTTAGATGAAGGGGTGGCGGTTGATTTTGATGAAGAGGGAGCTCTGATCATCCGCCAGGCAAACGGCTTCCTGAAACATATCTTTGCCGGAGATGTCCAGCTGCTTAAACAAGCATGAATTTAGTCTGCGATATCGGTAATACACATATTGCATTAGGTTTCTTCAAAAAGAAGAGGTTAGTGCTTAAAACAAAATTAGAAACTCCTAAAGCCGCGCAATTTGAAACATTCCTAAAAAATACTCTCTCGTCTAAGAATATTGCTTCCCCCCGCATCCGGGCAGGCATTATCTGCAGTGTAGTTCCCGCCCTCAATAAAAAAATTAAGAACGCCTTATCGGCTCTTACAGACAAACCTGTTTATCTTTTAGGCAAAGATTTAACTGTCCCGATTAAAAATCTTTACGCAAAGCCAGGGCAGGTTGGCCAGGACCGCTTAATTTGCGCCTATATGGCTTCTTTGCTTTATGGCGCGCCGGCGATTACCGTTGACTTAGGAACCGCAATTACCTTTGATCTGGTTTCTGAAAATAGAGAATATTTGGGAGGGGTTATCCTGCCGGGATTACATTTATCTTTAGCGGCATTGCATCAAAATACCGCCCTGCTTCCCGGAATAAAGTTAGAACATCCCGAAACAATAATCGGCAGAGATACGAGGCAAAGCATGCTTTCGGGAATAACCTTTGGTTTTGGCAGTTTAATTGACGGTCTGGCTGATAAATTGAAGAAAAGGCTCGGCGCAAAAACAAAGGTTATTGCCTGCGGCGGCGACGCCTTATTTATCAAGCCCTATTGCAAGAAAATAGATTATTTCGCTCCGGACTTAATTCTAATAGGTTTGAGCAAATTGTTAAATGATAAACTTTGCGGATGAGAAAAATCAATATCCTTTATGCAATTACTAAATTGGAATTGGGAGGGGCGCAAAAGCACTGTTTGAGTTTGATAACCAATTTAGACAAAAGCAAATATAATATATTTTTATTTACCGCCAAGGAAGGGCTGCTATTAAACGATGCCCTGGCAATAGACGGCTTATCCGTAAAGGCATCTTCATTCTTGGAGCGTTCGCTAAATCCTCTTAAAGACTTTTTGGCTTTGTCAGAAATTTACCGTTTTATTAAAAAAAATAATATTGACGTTGTCCATACCCACAGTTCCAAGGCCGGCATCCTTGGCCGCTTTGCGGCAAAATTTGCAAAGGCAAAGGTTGTGCTTCATACCGTTCATGGCTGGTCTTTTAACGATTACCAGCGTTTCCTTACGCGCTATCTTTATATTTGGTTAGAAAGGCTCGCTGCGCAGTTTAGCGATAGAATAATAGTAGTTTCTGATTCTGACAGGGAAAAGGGATTAAGGAATCATATTGGAAATGACAATAAATATATGCTTATCCGCTATGGAATTAATCTTAATGAGTTCAGCGGGAATGACCGCGACATCAAAGAAGAATTGGGGCTGAATAAACATGATCTGGTGGTGGGAATGATTGCATGTTTTAAGCCGCAGAAATCCCCCCTGGACTTTATTAAGCTTGCCTATTTGGTTAATAAAACCATTGCAGATGTAAAATTTATTTTAATCGGCGATGGTATTTTGCGTAAAGGCATAGAAAGATTGATCCTGAAATTAAAATTGCAAAAACAGGTAATCTTGCTTGGCTGGCGAAATGATATTCCCGCAATCTTATCCGCGATTGATATATTTGTGCTCACTTCTTTATGGGAAGGCTTACCCATAACGGCCCTGGAGGCGATGGCATCTTTTAGGCCGGTGGTGGCAACCGATACCGGCGGTATCTCCGAGATTATTCAAGAAGGAAATACGGGGTTTTTAGTTTCACCTGGCGATATGAATAATATGGCGCAGGTATTAAGGATGTTATTGGGCGATGAAAGTTTAAGAAGGCAGATTGCTCAAAAGGCAAGGAGTTCTCTAAATTCTAATTTTACTATTGACGCTATGGTAAGGAATACCCGGGATTTGTATGAAGATCTAATAAAAAGATGCCAAGATTAGGATGCCAAGATTAGGCTTGAAGTATTCATTATAGACAGCTATAATATGGGAAGAAAAGCAGCTGGATTCTGGCGCCTTGGCTTTAAGAATTCTTCTGCTGCAATTGGGAAAAGGAGCGCTATATGTCAATTCATTATTTTTCCATCGTTTCGCTTTCTTGCCTGGCCGGCCTGGCCTTTATTCCTTTATCCAAAAAATTTGTTTTAAAATATAGAATAGTATCCTCCCGGGGTGTGCCGCTTGCCGGAGGGATAAATATAGGCGCGTCTTTCTTTCTGGCTTGTTCTTTAGCCATTATTTTTTATAACAGTCTATTCAGAGAGACGGCAGGGATTTTAATTTCTTCATTTATAATGTTGGTATTTGGCGTAGTTGATGATAGGCGCGAATTATCCGTATTTGCCAAATTTTTAGTCCAGATTATCGCCGCTTCAGTATTAGTTTTTTTCGGGGTAAGAACTCAGATTATTTATATCGGGACTTTGCTTAATTTAATTGTAACTTTTTTTTGGGTATTGGGGATTTCTAACGCGTTTAATCATTTAGACGTAATGGATGGCCTGTCTGCCGGTGTTGCCCTGGTTGTAAGTTCTGGCCTGTTTTTAATATGTATTTTTTCCGCAGACATTAAGACGGCAATGCTGCTTTCGGCATTGATAGGTTCCCTGATTAGTTTTTTATTCTATAATCTTCCGCCGGCAAAAATTTATCTGGGGAATTCCGGAAGCCATTTTTTAGGGTTTATCTTAGCCTCTGTTGCCCTGGCAATAAGTTACGCCCCCTTGGAAAGAAAGGTTGCCCTATTTTCTCCGCTATTTATACTGGGATTTCCCATTTTTGATACCCTCTTTCTTATGTTGATGCGCCTGAAAAAAAAGAAATTACCGTTTAAAAAGAGCAATGACCACGTTGCCTTGAGATTATTAAAAAAGGGATATTCCAAAGCCGGGACTTTAATTCTGGCGCTTTCATTATGCATGTTTTTTGTTCTCTGCGGAATAGCGCTTAGCCGGGTATCCAATTTAGCCGGCGCGGTTATTATTGCTTTTGCGATTTTAATCAGCATAGCCTTAACTGTTAAAATTAGCAAAATGCAGATAGATGGGTAAAAAAAGAATTATCATTCTAGGCGCGGGTTTAGCCGGTTTAAGCGCCGCCTGGCATCTACAAAAAAAAGGCATAGAATGCCTGGTTCTTGAAAAAGAAAATGAAGTTGGCGGCCTATGCCGTTCAAAAAATATCAATGGCTT
>MHHA01000061.1:4743-5100 GCA_001805845.1 Omnitrophica WOR_2 bacterium RIFCSPLOWO2_12_FULL_46_30 | reverse complement strand
ATTTATCAATGAGCGGCTTCAGCTTTTCTACCAGGCCGGTGAGCTTGCTTTTACTAATCATCCCCTCAAAATCATCAACTGGTGACCTGGTGAACCCCTGGTGACCTGGTGACTGCAATATGCGTATCCTCTCCCTGAAATCAACCAGATGCGGCGAGGTGTATAACCCGGTTTTAAACCCGGCTTCCCTTAAAATATAAGCGATAAATGCGCAGGTTGAGCCTTTGCCCTTTGAGCCGGCAATATGCAGGCATCTCAAACCCTCCTGGGGATTTTTAAGGAGTTTTAAAAAACCCTTCATCCTCTCTAATTTAAAGGATTTTCTATAGGGATAATTGCTTTCCTTCTCGTAGTTCA
>MHHA01000061.1:0-4726 GCA_001805845.1 Omnitrophica WOR_2 bacterium RIFCSPLOWO2_12_FULL_46_30 | reverse complement strand
CTCTAATTTAAAGGATTTTCTATAGGGATAATTGCTTTCCTTCTCGTAGTTCACAAAAGAATTAAGATACCGGAGAACTTGGGGGTAGGTCATTATCTGGCTTACGGCAAATGGCTAATCGCAACCGGTAAATTTCAGACGATTTGCGATTTGCAATAAGCGATTTGCTATTTTAGTGTTTAAAATGTCTCAGGCCGGTAAAGACCATGGCGATGTTGTGTTTATCTGCGAGTTTGATAATCTCGCTATCGGCAAGGGAGCCGCCAGGCTGAATTATGGCTTGTATTTCGTATTTAGCCGCCAATTGAATCGCGTCTTCTTTGGGAAAGAATGCATCTGAGGCAAGCACCGAACCTGCGGTAAGCCTATCTGCCTTTTTAACGGCAATAAAAACCGAGTCAACCCTGGACATTTGTCCCGCGCCGATACCGACGGTCTTTGTACCTTTAGCCAGAACAATGGCGTTTGACCTGGTATGTTTGGCTATCTTCCAGGCAAAGACAAGCGATTCCATTTCTTTGGGGGTGGCCTTTCTTTTGCTTACTACCCGGAGGTTCTTTTCATCCAGTATTAAGGTATCTTCATCCTGGACCAAAAGTCCTCCCCAGACCCGCTTAAAATCTAACTGCTCTCTATTTTCCGAGAGAGATGGTAATTCTAAAAGCCGCACATTTTTCTTTTCCTTCAATACGCTAAGCGCCTCTAATCCGAATCTGGGAGAAATAATACATTCAAGAAATCCGCTTTTTTCAATTAATTTTGCCAGAGATAAGTCAACCTCCCTGTTTAGCGCTACAACACCGCCAAACGCCGAAAGCTTATCGCAAGCCCGGGCATTACGATAGCTCTTCAACATATCTTTATTTTCTGCGGCGCCGCAAGGATTATTATGCTTGATAAAAACCGCTGCCGGCAAATCAAATTCTTTGACCAAGTTAACCGCAGCGTTTAAATCTAAAATATTATTAAAAGAAAGCTCCTTTCCCCGGAGCTGTTTCATCTGGGTAAGGCCATGCCTTTCTCCTGTATCAGAATAGAATGCCGCCTTTTGATGCGGATTTTCTCCGTAACGGAGATCCTGCAGCTTGACAAAACTTAAACCCAGGCAATGGAGAAAGGCCTCTGGCTCTAATTCTTTCCCGCCCGGGATATGTTCTTTAAGATAACGATGGATAGCGGCATCGTAATGGGCGGTTTCTTTAAATACCTCTATCCCCAATTCCTCAAGCGTCTTCCCGGATAAAGCTCCGTTATTTTTCTGCAGTTCACTAAGCACTTCGCTATAGCGGCTCTGATTACAAATAACCGCTACCGAACGGTGATTCTTAGCCGCCGAGCGCAGCATGCTCGGTCCGCCGATATCAATATTTTCAATCACCTCTTCTATGCTAACCCCGGGCTTTTGGATTGTTTCTTGGAAAGGGTATAGATTCACCACCACCATATCAATAAGGCCGATGTTATGTTTCTTCAAGCTTTGCATATGTTCAGGATTATCCCGCAGGGCAAGAAGTCCACCGTGAATTTTGGGATGCAGGGTCTTTACCCTGCCGTCAAGCATCTCAGGGAATCCCGTATAGTCCGAGACCTCAATTACCGGAATTTTTGCCTCGCGCAGCGTCTTAGCAGTGCCGCCGGTAGACAAAATTTCAACTCCTAAATTATGCAGCCCCAAGGCAAAATCCACAATCCCGGTCTTATCCGAAACACTAATCAACGCCCTCTTAATTTTTATCATCACTTGCTCCTGGTTTCTAATTTTTCTTAGCTCTTAGTTCTGCTTTTACGTCCTCACATTCAACAAATCCCCATCTTGCATCAGGTAATCTTTGCCTTCTAAGCGCATATACTGCTTTGCCTGGGTTAAGCCGCCTGCCTTAACCACGTCATCATAGCTGATAATCTCTGCCTTGATAAACTTCTGCTGGATAGCCGAATGTATTGCCCCGGCAGCCTCATAAGCGCTTGCGCCTTTTTTAATCGGCCAGGCCTTAAGCTCCTTGTCTTTTGCTCCGGTAATAAAGCAAATCATCCCAAAGGCATAATAACTCTCAAAAATTATATCCTGTACCCCTTTATTCTCATTCTTATCCACAAAGAATACCGGCTTTATGCTCACTAAGTTATAATTGAGCAGGGTCTTTTTCTCCTCTTCGCTGAAGCTTTCCTCAATCAGGCATTTGTTTTTCTCCAATATCTCCTTCAGGCGCAAAGAAAAATCTTTTTCCTCACCCGCCTCCAGACGTCCAAGGCGGTTTTCCACCACCTCCAAATCCTGAATCACCAAATCCAATTTCGCCTCTTTTTCGCAGATAATCCCGTCGGCATCCTTCACCCTTTGGCCGTCTAAGTATTCATTAGTGATATACGTCGTCTTTGACGGCTTAATCAGGCCTTCCAGGGTATCCAAGCGCCCATCAACCAGATTCTTCTTGCCCAGCGGAAACTCCGGCAGGCCTACAACAGCTATCTTCATCTTCTCCTCTTTTCTTTATCAGTTATTTTCTATCGCTCTTTTACAAAAAACAATAATGCCATTGATAGCGCCGATAAGGCCAAAGAGAAATAAAAGGGGCTGGCGGCGCCCGCCTTATCCCACAACAGGCCGGCGATAAAAGACGCGGGCAAAGCGCATAAGCCGATGACCATCTGAAACCCGCCTAAACTGCTGGCTTTATAGTCTTTTGGCGCAAGCTCGGAAACAAAGGTTTTCTGCACCGGCTCTAAAGCCGCCTTATGCAGGCCGTATAAGAAAAAGCTGAGGATAACTGCCAATGCGCCTTGAGAAAAAATGAGCAGGACGCAGACAAGCATCCATAAAATATACCCTGCCGCAAGGACAAGTTTTCTTCCTATGCTATCCGAAAGCCGGCCAAAAGGTAAAGAGAATATCGCCGCCGCTACCGTAAAGATAAGGTATAACACCGGCAGAAAGCCGGCTGAAAACCCGCACCTTTTGGCATAAATGAGCAGGAAAGAATAGCTGAATGACCCGAGGGCAAAAATGGCGCTTAAGAAAAGATACAATCTGAAGTTTCCGCTTAAGTCCTTAAAAGAAATCCCTTTGTATACATTGCTATCCTGGGCCTTTCTTTCCTTTATCAGAAAGAAAATCAGCCCTGCGCCTATCAAAGAAGGGATTGCCGCAAGCAAAAATAACTTTTTATATCCGAGCAGCTGAAAAAACACAATGCTTATGATAATCCCGCAGACTGCCCCCAGATTATCCATAGCCCGCAAAAGCCCGAAGTTATGGCCCCGGTTTTCTTTGGTGGAAATATCCGCAATAATGGCATCCCGCGGGGCGCTGCGGATTTTGCCAGCCCTGTCTAAGATTCTAAAGGGAATCAAATGCTGCCATACGGCTGATACGCTATAGCCTATTCTTGAAGCCCCGCCGCATAAGTAACCTAACCAGACAAAGGCCTTTCGCTTTCTGATTCTATCCGAGATGTAACCCGAAACCGCCTGCGACAGAGAAACCAAAGCCTCTCCTAAGCCATCCAAAAACCCCAGCACCACCATATTCGCCCCCAGGACCGAGGTAACAAACATCGGCCAGAGAGGATAAATGATATCCGAGCCCAAGTCATTCAAGAATGAAGCCAGGGCAAATACCCTGATAGTTTTTTTCGCTTGTTTTTGTTCCGGCATAGGAAAGTATCATATAATCCCCCCTTGTTTTCTCCCCGCAGATTTCTTCGAAATCTAATCGCGGGGACAGGTCCGAAAACAAAGCAGGGGGGACAGCGAAAATCGCTTAAGTTATCTCCGAAGGCGATTTTCTTGCATAAGAAAAAAGGGCCTTAGACGATCTCCATTATCTAAGACCCTTATATTATACTATATTTTTACTCTATATACGTATAAATTTTCCCGCGGTAATTGCGTAAAACATATTTTCCCTTTGCCTGCGAAAGCATATAATTCGGGCCTACGGGTATTTTACCGCCTCCGCCGGGGCCGTCAATGACAAAGGTAGGAACCGCATAGCCGCTGGTATGGCCGCGCAGTTTTTCAATGATGTTTATTCCCGCGGCCACCGGGGTGCGCAAATGCGCCGTGCCTTTAACCGGGTCGCATTGATAGATATAATACGGCCTGACCCGGATTTCAAGAAGCTCATGCATCAGCCGGCGCATAATATAGGGCTTGTCGTTTATCCCCTTTAAAAGCACGGTCTGACTGCCTAAAGGAAAGCCACTGTCTGCCAGCATATCGCAGGCAAGCTTGGTGCGTTTATTTATTTCCTTGGGATGATTAAAATGTATGCTCAGCCAGATGGGCGAATATTTTTTGAGCATTTTGACCAAGTCCTCATTTATTCTCTGGGGTAAACTCACCGGTACGCGTGTGCCGATACGCAGGAATTCCACGTGAGAAATGGAACGGATATTTTTCAGGATCTCTTCTAAAACATCATTTTCCAGCATAAATGGGTCGCCGCCGGAAATGAGCACATCGCGGATTTTACGATTGCTTTTTATATATTCAAATGCCTGTTCAAATTTGGAAGGGGCGCAGGCGCTTTTCTTATCTCCTACCAGCCTGCGCCTGGTGCAGTGGCGGCAATAAGCAGCGCAGGACTCGGTAGCCAAAAACAGGACTCTGTCCGGATAGCGATGCACGAGGCCCGGGACAGGAGAATCCCTGTCTTCCGCGCAGGGGTCGGTCATTTCATGCGGAGTAATCTGAAATTCTAAAGACAAAGAAACAAACTGCCTGC
>MHHA01000060.1:3722-7689 GCA_001805845.1 Omnitrophica WOR_2 bacterium RIFCSPLOWO2_12_FULL_46_30 | reverse complement strand
GCCATAGCCGTAGATATACCCGTCTTTAGTAAGCGCCAGGTCTGAAGTGCCGGCCCCGATATCAACTAAGAGTATGTTGAGATTACGGATTTCAGGAGGAACAATAGCATAAAGGGCGGCAATGGGCTCTAAGGTAACAGAGACAGGGGTAAGGCCTGCTTGCTCAAGAACCGCAAACATACTATTCAAAACTACCCGCGGCAAAAAGGTGACAATCAGTTCGCAGGCGATGGATTTACCCCGATGGCCGATGAGCTCGCTAATCCTGTTTCCGTTTAACTCATAATACACCGGGCTGTAGCCCGCGCAATAAAACTCAAGGCCGCTCTCCTCCTGGCCCGAGATAATGTTATCTATGGCCTGTAATTCTAAATTCTTTACCATTTCCCGGGTTATTTCTTCCTCGCGGTCAAACTCGCTAATTGTTTTACTCTTAAAGGTTAAAAGATTTCTTCCGGCAACCGCCACACTTACCTTTTCTAATTTCTTATGGCTGCGGCTATTCGGTTGCCCACCATTGCCCTCTGGCTTATGGCTGCGGCTATTCGGTTGCCCACCCTGCCTTGCCGGCAGGCCCGCCTGCCGGACGGGCAGGCAGGCATCGCCTTGTGGCTTATTCTGCCTGGATTCCAAAATCTCCTTTAGGCGCCTGACTGTTTTAGCTACCTCTTCAATGTTGTGGATTTGGCCGTCAAACATTGGCCTAGAGGGGTGTTCAATGGCCTCAACATCCAGAATTTCAATAGCATCATCAAGTTGCCGGGCAATAATGCCCATTACTTTACGCGTTCCAATATCTAAGGCAAAAATCTCTTTCTCCATCTATTTAAATAGGGACAGCGACCATTTATTTAGTTATCTTAGGCTCATAATATCTAGAATAAGCGCCACCCTGCCGTCGCCAAGGATAGTGGCTCCGGCAATACCTTTGGTCCTCTTCACAAAAGAAGGAAGCGGCTTAACCACGATATCCTGCTCGCCGACGATTTTATTAACCACGAGCCCCAGGGCTTTCTTTTCATATTCAATAATGACTAAGGGAATCAGTTCGTTTGTGTGCTCTTCTCCAGCCGCATTTCGAGCGATGCCTAGCTCCCTATCCATTCTCAGGATAGGGATGACTTCATCCCTGACTTTTACCACTTCAAAATTCTGCACCCGCTTTATCTCCTCCGGCCGGAGTTTAATGGTCTCACGGATGCTCATCAGCGGGATAGCGAGCATTTCTCGCTGCACTCTGACTAACATCGCCTTGATGATAGCAAGGGTCAATGGTAATGTCAAGAGAAAACGGGTTCCTGCCCGTGGCTTAGTCTCAAAGTCAACCCTTCCCCCCAGCGACTCAATTTTTATCTTTACCACGTCAAGGCCCACTCCTCTTCCGGAGACGTCGCTCACCTCTTTTGCGGTAGAAAATCCTGGCAGGGTAATCAATTCAAGGAGTTTTTTTTCATCCAGATTTGCCGCTTCAAGCTCAGTAAGTAATCCTCTTTCCAGAGCAATCCTGCGCACGCCGCTGACATCAATGCCTTTGCCGTCATCGGCAACTTCAATATAGATTTGGCCCTTCTGGCGCGAGACGGTAATTGAGATTTTGCCCCGGGGATTTTTCCCTCCGGCGATTCTTTCCTGCGGAGTTTCAATGCCATGGTCAATAGCGTTTCTTAAGAGATGGACCATCGGGTCGCCTATCTCATCCAGAACAATGCGGTCAAGTTCAATTTCGCTGCCGATAATTTCCAGGTCAACCTCTTTATTCTTTTTCTTGGACAGGTCTCTGACTACCCGGTTAAAGGCATCTAAGATATACGAGGCAGGTAAAAGCCGCGTTTGCATAATTTCATCCTGCAAGGTGGAGGTAAGGCGGGCAAGGGTGGTTGAGATTTCATCAAGGGGGGCGAATTTTAATGACTGGACCATCTCTACCAATTGGATCTTGGCGATAGTAAGCTCTCCCATAAGGTTCATAATTCTGTCTAATCGCTGCACCGGGATGCGCATACTTTGAATCTTTTTTATGTAAGCCGAAGGCTCTTGCGGCTGTGGCTTCGCTTTGGCCTCAAGCGGTGGAATCTCGGCTGCCGCAATGATTACTTCTTCTATTTCGGAGAGGTTCAGAAGCCCCCGGCGGACTGCTTCCCGATCTTCCTTAGTGCTGAAAATTGCGCTAATAAAAGGTTGTTCCATCTGCTGTTCCCTTTTTAAATCTTCCAGGCCGGGGACGGATTGGATGACTTCGCCCATTCTCTTTAAGTGGGTGAGCAGCAGGAAGGCGCGCGCTTCTTTCATCGCACAGTTCCTGGCAATGAGAATCTTGAGCTTAAAGACATTGAGGCCTTTCTCCCTCGCCTGCTTAAAGCGGTTTTGCTCTGTTTCGTTAAGCCCGATGCCATCAATATCCGAAAGAGTAATTTTTTCTTCCGGAGGAACGGCCTCTTCGCTCAAGAATTTTTTTAAACTCTCAAGATATGAAGAGATATCGATATTAGAATCTTGTTTTAACCTTACGTCTTGAATCAATTGTTCAAGAATGTCGGTGGAAGAAAGCAGGCTATCTATAATGTTTGAAGTGACTGCCTTCTTTTGGCTGCGCAGCTCATCTAAGAGGTCTTCCATCAGGTGGGATAACTGGGCAATTTTTTCAAAACCCATGGTTGCCGACATCCCTTTAAGGGTATGGGTGCAGCGGAAGATTTCGTTAAGCGAGCCCAGGTCATCGGGTTTATTTTCTAATTTTACCAGACAGTTGCTGATATTTTTTAGATACTCCTGGGATTCAGAGAGAAATATCTCCCGGTAACTATCTTGCATAGTAGCTTTAGGGGTTGTTTATGGTTCTCAGGATAATCTTAAGGCCCTCGGGATTTGGAATAATGAAAAAGCGGCCTTTGACGGAAGTTGTCGGTTCGCAAAACTCAGAATCAATCAACAAGGCAAACGGGGATTTACAGCTTAATTCTATAAGAAGGTAATCAACAATGGCTCCCGCCATATCAATGATTAACTGGGGCACCGAGGGAACAAAGCCCATACCCACAAAGCTGCTCAGCGCTCCTAAGTAGGCATTGGTAAGAACTATCCCGATTTCTTTAAGGGCGGATTGCTCTAATTCCGCCAGGATGCTGCTTTCCGAAGGTTGTTTTCCGGTCATCAGCGAAGCGAGCTTGAGCGCATCTCTTTGGGAGAAGATGAAGATAATGGTGCTGGGTAAATCCCCAAAGACACGCAGCACCAGGCCGGCAACCAGGGCATTTGCTCCTCCTACCACATCGGGCACCTCTTCGGTGGGTAAAAAGTAGATAGTGGGAACGACGATATCTATTTTTTTATTGAGCAGCTGCGAGAGGGCGGTGGCGGCGTTTCCGGCACAGATGTTGCCGATTTCTCTTAAGGCATCTTTCTGGGCCTCTGTTAAGATAATTTCTTCTTCCATTGGATCTAATAGTGTAATAATTCGCTAAATTCTAAGGCAAATTTTGTGTAATCTTTAATGTGTAACATTACACTTTACACCTTACACAGAAGAGGTTGCCCCAAAAAGAGTTACTTAATTTAGTTGAGCGTTAACCGCTTGCCCCTTTGTTAACTTAAGGATTGGCTAGGATATTCCTGACTGTTTCCTTTAGCCGCTCTGGGTTGACCGGCTTACTCAAGAAATCTTTTGCGCCTAAGCGAATCGCTTCCACGACGATGGGCTGCTGGCTCATTGCCGAGATAAGCAAGATTCTGGCCTGGGGGTCAAATTTTATAATCTCTTTTACCGCCCCGATTCCGTCTAACTCCTCCATCATCGGCATCACGATATCCATAGTGACCAAATCCGGCTTAGATGCCTTGTATTTCTCAACCGCCTCTTTGGCATTGAATGCCTCAGCACAGATTTCGTGGCCTTCGCCGATCAAGATCTTGGAAAGCATCTGGCGCATAAAAAGCGCATCATCCACAATCATTATCCTGGCCATATCTT
>MHHA01000060.1:0-3713 GCA_001805845.1 Omnitrophica WOR_2 bacterium RIFCSPLOWO2_12_FULL_46_30 | reverse complement strand
ATCTTTCTCTCCTTAGATCCTTCCCCCGCCAAGGCGGGGTCAGGATGAGCCCTCGGGAGAAAAAACAAAAAAACTCCCCGAGGGCTCAATTAACCCCCATCATTGTTCGCTACGTAGTGTCTTCATTATACTTAGAAGAAAGTATAGAGGTATATTAAGGCTCTGTCAAGAAAAAACTGCCCTCTGCCATGCGCCTGTGCCGCCGTTGGCGGCACTCCGCCATTCGGCGGCGGGCGAGAGACTTATGCTCTCAAGGGAAAGTTAGGCGGGCTTTTAAAACTATTCCCATAGCTTTTGCAGGAGGGGTAAACAAAATATCTATAAAAAAAATAAGCCCCAGAATAACAGAGATTAAGTAATTCTTGCCGATACGGGTAATCATTAACCTTTCCTGCCTGATCTCTTCTTCGCCTTTCGCCTTTTTTGCCCACGGTAAAAAAATTAGTTTATGGTATATTTTCACAAATGGCCATCCCCAGACAAAATATTTTTCTATGGAAAAACCGGCCTTTTTCAAGAGGCCGTTCAATTCATAAAAATCATACAATCTTCTGTGGCCGCTATAGTTATCCCAGACATCCCAGCCTTTTGATTTCAGGGGAACGCTGATAATGAGACTCCCGTCATTTTTCAGATACCCGCTGAATTTCTTCAGCACCTCAAGATGATTCTCTAAATGTTCCAGGACCTCCCCGCAGACGATAATATCAAAATAACCCTGAGGGAAATCTAAATTCTCTAATGACGAGCACAAAATTTGTATGGCATCCTTTAATCCTGAAGCAGAGGAACGCATTTTTAGGATTTCGCAGGAGACCCTATCCTCTTCAACGGCATAGACAGCATATCCTTTTCTGGCTAAGTAAATAGATAAGCTGCCGTCGCCGCATCCCGCATCTAAGGTAGCGGCGTTAGATTTTCTTGTCAGAAGCCTCTTGATAAGAAAGAGGCGCAAGAAATTCCTTGGTCCTGAACGAACGCCGGCCATTGTATTATTCTATTTTATCTGCGATAATTTTTGATAATCGCTCTTGAGTTTTTTTGTTACTGAATAGTTCTTTAAATAAATCAAACCCGGCCTGCGCAACGGTGTCTTTTAAATCGGCGTTTTCCTTTAATTTTAAGATTGCATCCGCTAAAGACAACGCATTCCCCATCTCGCACATATAGATATTCTTAGCATGAATAAATACTTCGCGATTTGCGGGGTTATCTCCTGCGATAACCGGCTTTTTCATCGCCAGATACATAAAGGTCTTGCCGGCAATGACCCTTTTTGCCTTCTGCGCAGTACTAAAATGTCCGCCGAGGCAAAGGTCTGCTTCAGCTATTTGGTTAGACAAATCCTCATAAGAAACCCAATTAATAAATTCAACGTTTCTTATCTCCAGATTTTTTGCCAAGCGGAGAATCTTTTCTTTCTCCCGGCCGGCTCCCAGGAGCCGGACTACTATATCCTTTTCTTTCTCTAATAGCTTGGCCGCCTTTATAATGTATTCTATGCCGTGAAGTGGCCAAAATGTGCCATGGAAAAAGACTATAAAATGGCCGCCTTTTCTTTTAACCTCCTTCGGGTAAAAGATGTTTTCATCAGCGCCCATATATAACGTATAAAATTTCTCCCTTCCTATTTTAAATAAAGCGGAGAAGAATTCCGCATTTGCATTGGTATCTGTAATGATCGTATCTGCAAGATAAAAAGAGAGCTTATCTAACCGGTAGGATATTTTCCCTGCTAAGGAAGCAGTTTTAAAATCTTTACGGTCCAGGCAGAGACAATCATAAACCGAAACAAAGGCATCCAGGACCAAAGGTTTCTTTTTAAAAAATTTTAAAAGCGTAACTAAAGGCTGCCCTAAAAATCCCGCATAGATGAGATGATAATCCTTTCCCGGCGAAAACAATAAAAAACGGATGATTACTTCAAGAATGCGCAAGGGATAAAAGGGTCTGCGCGAAACTATTTTTATGACTTGAAAGCGGTTGCTCAAAGCCTTTAATATCTGAGTATTCCGAGGGTAATCCGGCTGCGCAGTGCAGATAAATAATATTTTCTTTTGCATCTTTAAAATTTCAGAGAGGATCTTTTAGCTAAAGCAAAAGTCAATAATTTAACTTTCTGTCCTATCCATGCGTAACTGGGCTATTTGTTCGGAGACCAGGCCAAGCATAAAGATGATTATGGAGGCGCTAAAGAGCAGGGCGCTCATATTGGTAAAGCGGCGGAAGGCGGAATAGGTGTATAAGTAATAAAGTAAGCCAACGCTAAAGAAGAAAGCGCTCACCGGGACAAAGACGCGCAGCGGAGAAAAGAAAGTGGCAATGCGGGTGATGATAAGAAAAAATCTTACTCCATCATTTAATAAGCTTATCTTGCTCCTGCCGCGTTTTCGCGGGAGAGAAGATATCCCGGCATATCTAATCGGCCTGCCGCTTTTTAAGAATGCCAGAGTCAGAGTGCTGGGAGATGAAAAAGTATTAGGCAGCAGGTAAATAAACTTTACCGCCTCCCTTCTCTTTAGCGCCCTAAAGCCGCAGGTTAAGTCCCGAATCTTGAATAAGGTTACATAACTGGCAAAGCCATTGTAAAATTTATTAGCAAAGTTGCGCAAGTTAAGTTTAGAAAAATCTCTTGCCCCGATACACATATCAAATTTATCTATTTCCTTAAGTAAGACAGGGATATCCTGCGGCAGATGCTGTCCGTCTCCATCCATAAGCACCAAGAGTTCAGCCTGAGCCTGCCGTAGCCCTGTTTTTATGGCTGCGCCGTTGCCCATGCGATAAGGATGCCGGATGACCTGCGCCCCGCTGGCTCTGGCTATTTCTAGAGTCCTATCTTCCGAGGCATCGTCTACAATAGTGATGCGACAGCCATTGCCAAGGGTTTCTCGGATACCCTTGATAACATTGGCAATATTCTCTTCTTCGTTATATGCGGGAATAATTACTTCAAGATTATTTATCTCCATCACAATTATATTAGCAAAAATCTAAAAAAAAACCACCTCTTTCTTAAGAATGTTGTATCGTATTCTTATTAAAGAAGTTATTTATGATACAGGAAAGTATACCCTTACGCTGCGCAGATTATCCGGCTCGCCTCTGAATTGAAAGATTTTGCCCAGAAGGGCTTTGGAAAAAGTATGTTTGCCAAAGAAAGGCGCAAGGGCTGGCCTTTCTCATAAAAGACGCACATCCTGCTATTTTTTGTCCTGCCCGTTTTGCCTTAACCCAATAAGCGCAAGGAAATTTTTATCTACTTTATAACCCAGGGAAAGGGCTTTTTGGGCGTATTCTCTGGCTAATTCTAACTGCGGCGGATCCATTGAGGCATAAAGCACCGCCAGGTTATTGTACGCTTCAGAAAAATTAGAATTTAGCCTTATCGCCTCCTTGAGGTGCCAGAGGGCGCGGGAATTGGCTTTCTGGGCATACAGAGTTCCTAAGCGATAATGAACATCAACAAAATTTGGCTTAAGGCTCGCCGCTTTCGCATAAGCTTTGATAGCAACGTCGATTTCTCCCTCTTCTTCGAGCACGTTGCCTAATCCAAAATATAGGGCGAAAAAATCAGGATTAAGCTCTATCGCTTGCTGAAAATATTCTTTGGCTTTTGGAAAGTCTTTTTTTCTGGCATATAACCTTGCTAAATTATAAAGAATGCCTGATGACTTAGGGTTAAGGCTTAAACCTTTTCTCCAGGCCTCTTC
>MHHA01000059.1 GCA_001805845.1 Omnitrophica WOR_2 bacterium RIFCSPLOWO2_12_FULL_46_30 | reverse complement strand
TTAGATGCCGGGGCAGGATACGGAGGTTCCTGTTTTCCTAAGGACCTGGACGCCTTTATTACCATAGCCAGGAAAAACGGGTATGATTTTGAGCTTTTGAAGGCGGTAAGAGAGGTTAACGAAGAACAAAAAAGGCATTTAGTCAAGAAGATTAAAGAGGCCGTCTGGCTGCTTAAAGATAAACATATAGCCATATTAGGTTTGTCCTTTAAGCCCGATACCGATGATTTGCGTAATGCGCCGGCCTTAGAGATAATCCTGCAGCTGCAGAAGGAGGGCGCAAAGGTAAAGGCCTTTGATCCCCAGAGCATGGATAAGGCATCCCGGATTCTTACCGGCGTTAAGTTCTGCAAAGATGTTTATGAAACTGCAAGAGGCAGCGATTGCCTGGTGATTACTACCGAGTGGAATGAGTTCAAGGAGATAGATTTCCCGCGCTTAAAGAGAATGATGGCTCAACCGATAATTGTTGACGCAAGGAATATCTATGAGCCGCAGGAATTAAAAAAATTAGGCTTTCGCTATATCGGCATCGGGCGCAGCGCGTAAGTTTTTCTTATTCGCTATACGTTATACGCTAAAATGATTGAAGGGGTTAAAATAAAGAAGTTGAAACTGCTCACTGATGAGCGCGGACGGCTGATGGAGCTGCTGCGCCGCGATGACGGGATTTTTTCAAGATTCGGCCAGGTTTACTTTACCACCGCCTATCCGAACGCGGTTAAGGCCTGGCATTATCATAAAAAGCAGGACGATTATTTTGCCTGCGTCCAAGGCGCGATGAGGTTAGCTTTATACGATGCCAGGACAGAATCAAAAACCTATAAGCAAATCAATGAATTTAAGCTGGGCTTGCATAATCCGCTCTTAGTTAAGATTCCCCGGAATGTCTATCACGGTTTCAAATGCATCAGCGCCGATGAGGCAATGGTAATCAATGTCCCGACAGCGCCCTATAATTACCGTAAGCCAGACGAATACCGGCTCGACCCTTATGACAATGATATCCCGTATAACTGGAGAAAATGATGTCTGAGATGGCCCATCTCAAGGGAGTAGTTTTATGCGGCGGGCTGGGAAAGCGCCTTGAACCGTTAACCCGCATTACCAATAAACACCTGCTGCCGGTCTATAACCGGCCTATGGTCTTTTATCCAATCCATACTCTTGTGGAGGCAGGAATAAAAGACATTATGCTCGTTACCGGCGGAAATAATGCCGGGGATTTCCTGCGCCTCATCGGTAACGGTTCAGAATTCGGCCTGCGCCATATAAATTATACCTACCAGAGAGGAGAAGGCGGCATCGCTGAGGCCTTAGGCCTGACAGAACATTTTGTTGATCGGTCAAGGGTGGTGGTTATCCTGGGGGATAATATCATCGGCGGCTCGATCAAAAGATATGTAGAGCGCTTTAGGCGCCAGGAAAACGGCGCCAGGGTATTGGTGAAAAAGGTGGATGACCCCGGGCGATTCGGGGTTGCTGAAATTAAAAATGGAAGGATTATCTCCATTGAGGAAAAGCCAAAACACCCTAGGTCTGATTTTATCGTTACCGGATTCTATATGTATGACTATAAGGTATTTGAGATCATAAAAACGCTTAGGCCCTCTGGGCGCGGGGAATTGGAAATAACCGATGTCAATAATGCCTACCTGAAGAGGAATGAGCTCTATTACGATTGCTTAGATTGCTGGTGGACGGATTGCGGCCTGCCGGAAACCCTATACCGCGCCACGGCCCTGATGAGAAAGAAGCTATTGCGAGAAAATAAGGCCTAAAATTTTTCTATGAGATTATTAATCACCGGCGGAGCCGGTTTTATCGGCTCCAATTTTATTAGGTATATTTTAAACAAATACCCTTCCTACAAAATAATTAATCTAGATAAATTAACTTATGCCGGGAATCCGGATAATCTAAAGGATATCGCGAAGAATCAAAACTACACTTTTATCCGGGGTGATATTTGTGATTCTAAAAACGTAGGAAAGGCGATAAAGGGCTGTGATTGCCTGGTAAATTTTGCCGCGGCAACCCATGTTGACCGCTCAATTAAAGATGCGTCGGATTTTGTCAGGACAAATGTTTATGGAACCTATGCCTTATTAGAAGCAGCGCGCGCGGCGAGGTTAAAACGATTTATTCAGATATCCACCGATGAAGTTTACGGCAGTGTTTTAAAAGGTAAATCAAAAGAAACTGCTGCGCTTCTACCGAACAGCCCTTATGCGGCAACCAAGGCAGCCGGCGATTGCTTAGTGAGGAGCTATTTTATTACCTATAAACTGCCGGTTATGATTACCCGCTCATCCAATAATTTCGGCCCCTATCAGTATCCCGAGAAAGTCATTCCTTTATTCATCACCAACCTGCTGGAGAACAAAAAAGTCCCTCTTTATGGAGATGGCCTGAACCGGCGGGATTGGCTCTATGTCCTGGATAACTGTAGAGCTATTGATCTAATCCTTCATAAGGGGGAAAGGGGCGGGATTTATAATATTGGGAGCGGAAACGAAATAACCAATGCGGCGCTGACTAAGAAGATTCTAAAACTGATGAAAAAACCCGGCAGTTTTATTCAATATGTCAAAGACAGGCCCGGACACGACCGGCGCTATGCCCTGGATTCTGCCAAATTGAAAAGCCTGGGCTTTAGGCCCGAATTTACTTTTAGCCGGGCTTTGGGATTGGTTGTTGACTGGTATAGGAATAATCCGCACTGGTGGAGAAAGCTAAAAAAACCATTTTGATTACCGGCGCAAGCGGCCTGTTAGGCCGGGCGTTGTTTAAGGGCCTGGGAACAGGCTATCGGCTTATTCGTCTTAGCCATCGCGATGCCGATGTAACCAGAGAAAAAAGGATTTTGCGGATTTTCGCATCCCTCAGGCCCTGGTTAGTTATCCATAGCGCTGCCTATACCGATGTTGATGGCTGTGAGAGTAATCCAGAAAAGGCATTTGCCGTAAATGCCTTAGGGACATTGAATATTGTAAAGGCGGCAAAAAAAACTCACTCCATAGTGCTCTATCTCTCAACCGACTACGTTTTTGCCGGAAGAAAGAAATCCCCTTATCGTGAAGAAGATGCCGCTCACCCGGTAAGTATATACGGTAAGAGCAAGCTAAAAGGAGAGGAGTTTATAAGAAAACTGCTTAAAAGATACGTGATTATCCGGACCTCCTGGCTCTTCGGATGCGGCAGGAGTACCTTCATTAATACGGTCCTGAAACAGGCAAGAAAGAGAAGGGCGCTTAAGATAATCGCAGAAAAATATTCCAGTCCCACGTATGCCGCGGACCTTGCTGAAGCAATAGGCCGGGTTATTGACGGCATCAATAGTAAGAGCTGGCAGGATAAATTCTACGGCACCTACCACATCACCAATTCCGGTTTTTGCTCCTGGTATGATTACGCGCAATACATTTTACAGGTAAAAGGAATAAGCAATGTGAAAATCCTGCCGATTTCTCTTGCGGATATGAAGTTTAAAGCCAGGCGGCCGGTCTTTTCAGCTCTGGATAATTCTAAATATGCCGGCTTAACCGGAAAGCCCATGCGCAGCTGGCAGGAGGCGGTAAAGGAATTCGCGGTATGATACAATCGCAATTAGAAGAAAAAATAAAGAATAAGAGCGCAGAGATCGCGGTGATCGGCCTGGGCTATGTCGGCCTGCCTCTGGCGGTGGAATTAAGCAAAGCCGGCTTTTCCGTTACCGGCATTGATACCGATGCGGCCCGGGTGCATAATGTGAAAAAGGCCGTTGCCTATATATTAGACGTAGATATCAATGCTCTAAAACATTTAGTGGAAAATAAATCATTGGCCGCAACCAGCGACTTTAGGAAACTTAAGGACGCGGATGTGATTATTATTTGTGTTCCCACTCCCCTCAAACGAAGGAATCAGCCGAATATAAATTATATCAAGGGCGCGGTGAGCCAGATAAAGCGGCGCTTGAGGAAGGGGCAACTGATCATTTTAGAAAGCACCACCTATCCCGGCACCACCGATGAGGTTATTCTGCCGATGTTAGAGTCAACGGGCTTAAAATGCGGAGAAGATTTCTTCCTGGTTTTCTCACCGGAAAGAATAGACCCGGGTAATCAGAAGTTTCCTTTGCATAAGATTCCCAAGGTAGTTGGCGGGGTTACTAAGGAATCCTCGGATTTATTTAAACTGCTTTACGAGCAGATCATTGAAAAGGTTGTGGTTGTCTCAAGCCCCCGCGCCGCAGAAACGGTGAAGCTCTTAGAAAATACTTTTCGCTTGGTGAATATCGGCTTAGTCAACGAGTTGAGCATGATGTGCCATAAGATGAATCTGGATATCTGGGAGATAATTGACGCCGCCAGAAGCAAGCCCTTTGGCTTTATGCCCTTTTATCCCGGCCCCGGGGTTGGCGGCCACTGTTTAGATGAAAATGAAAATGTATTTATCAAAGATAAGCAGTGTTTAAAGGTTATGAAAATGCCGGATATAATTAGATATATTCAAAAGGGAGATAGCCGGAATAATATTGAGATATTGTCCTTCGATCCCCTAAGAAGAAAAAGCGTATTTCGAAAAATTAACGCAGTTTCGGCCCGGCCTTATTCCGGGGATATAGTATGTATTAGCACAAAAGACGGGAGGCATTTAAAAGTTACCGA
The DNA here is from genome assembly GCA_001805845.1 of Omnitrophica WOR_2 bacterium RIFCSPLOWO2_12_FULL_46_30. GTDB lineage: Bacteria > Omnitrophota > Gorgyraeia > Gygaellales > UBA12090 > 2-02-FULL-45-21. The sequence goes on along the minus strand of MHHA01000059.1, from coordinate 1,599 downwards.
TTTGCATCCTATGTTTGTATATAACCGGGGGAAATGGCATTTAAAATATGCAAAAGATTTACAGAAAGACGACTGTATTCCCCTGTGTTTGGAATTGCCAAGTTTCAAAGGACATCCAGTGGTTTCGGCTGATGAGGTGGATTTGCTAAAAGAAATAAAGGAGAGGAGGACAGATTTAATTGAAAAAATACGCGTAAAACCTCAAGGATTTTCCTGGAGGGACTACGCAAAAGAAATAAAAATAATTTTTCGCCGGGGCTATAATGGTAAATTGCCCGATAACTGCTGGGAGTATCTTTCGGATAATGTATTGCCTCTAAAATATTTTTACGCCCTTGAAGAATTGGTAGCGATTGATCATCAGAAGCTCAAGCTAGTAACCGGCAGGGGCCCTGGTTATAGCGAAATGTCTGCCAGAATAACTATAGATGAAGATTTCTGCCGCCTGGTAGGCTATTACTTAAGTGAAGGCTGTTATACAAAGGATAAGTCAGCCAGAATCAGATTCAGCTTTAATCGTAGCGAAAAAGAGTATATTCAAGATGTAATTAATATTCTATCCAATAGAGGAATAAGTAGTTCAGTTTATGAATCTAAGGTTTGGCATACATCTTGCATAAAAGTATCTTCTAATCTTTTTGGATTCTTGCTTTATGAGGTCTTATGCTGCGGCAGCAATTGTTATACTATGAATATTCCCGAACGATTTTTTTCTTTAGATAAAGAAAAAAAGATGGCTTTGCTTGCCGGCATATTCCGGGGGGATGGCTGCGTGGAGCATTTCTTTGGAAAATGGCGGTACCGTAAGAATGATATAGAATATTTGCATAATGTCAATACCGCATCGATTTCTTTCTTTACCTCAAGCGAAAGACTCTTCCAGCAGTTAGTTATTTTGCTTCAGGACCTAAATATTGTCCCCACCTTTCGTAAGCGTAAATATTCGCTTTCCATCTTCGGCTACCAGCAGTTATCTTTTTGCAAAGATTTATTTGCCGGCAGGAAAAAAGAAATTATTGACAAATACTTACAATTCAACAAAAACAGGCCAAGAAATAAAACCTTTGAAAAATACCATAACTTCGCAACGGTAAAAGTTAAATCTGTCGCTATAACAAAAGGAGACTGGGTGTACTCTATTGAAACCGAGAAACCCCATACCTTTGTTACTTCTTACGGTATAGCGGTGCACAACTGCATCCCAAAAGATCCTTTGTACCTTTACTGGAAGGCAAAGCTGCACGGGTTTAAGTCGCGCTTCATAAAGCTGGCCGCGGATTTAAATTCAGCAATGCCGGCTTATATTGTTGAACGGTTGAATAAAATTATTCCGCTCGGCGGAGCTAAAATCTTAGTTTTAGGGGTTAGCTATAAGAAGGATGTCAAAGACCTGCGCAAGTCCCCGGCCTTAGAGATAATTGACTTATTAAAGAAAAACAATGCCCAGGTTTTTTACGCTGACCCGCTCATTCCCTATCTTAAATTTGACCACTATAATCTGAAAGCAACCGAACTCACCCAGGAGAACCTTATCCAGATGGACTACTGCCTTTTGCTTACCGACCATAGCAGTTTTGATTACGATTTTATCCTTGAGCA
>MHHA01000058.1 GCA_001805845.1 Omnitrophica WOR_2 bacterium RIFCSPLOWO2_12_FULL_46_30 | reverse complement strand
TGATATATATGCCCTTAAACGGCTGCGTATTTCAGAGAATTCCAAGAATCTATTCATTTTTTGGGTGGAAACATCCGGATTCTATACCTATCTAAAAGAGCATCGGGACAACTATTAAAAATCAAAAATCAAAATGCAAAAATCACTGCCTGACGGCAGGCAGGAAAATCACATATCAAAATGCAAAAATTTGAAAAGGCTCATTTTATAACGGATTTAAAATTTTTAACTTTTGCATTGTCATTTTGATATTTGATTTTTGATATTTGGATTATTATGAGGATACTCATTGTTGAAGTCAACTGGCTGGGGGATGTTTTATTTTCTACGCCCGCGATTAAGGCATTGCGCAAGAAATTTCCGGACAGCTTTATTGCCTGCCTTATTGTCCCCCGGGTAGGCGAGATTCTGGAGGGCAGCCCTTATATTAATGAACTCATTATTAATGACGAAAAAGGCCTGCATAGCGGTTTTTGGGGTAAGCTCAGATTGGCGAAAGAATTAAGGAAAAAGAAATTTGACTTGGCCATACTTTTTCATCGCTCTTCTACCAGGGCGCTTATTGCCTATCTGGCAGGGATTCCCCGGAGAGTAGGATACGCTACGTGGAAGCGCCGGTTTCTATTAACCGATTGCCTTCCTATGCCCAAAAAAGATAGCACACATCGGGTTGATTATTATCTTGATATAGTAAAAGCTCTTGGCTGCGATAGCGAAGACAGGTTATATGAATTTTTTACTACCGAAGAGGATGTCCGCTTTGCGCGGGATTTCTTAGCGGCCGAAGGGATAGCCAGGAGCGATTTTATAGTTTGCTTAAATCCGGGCGGCAACTGGCCTCCCAAGCGCTGGCCTAAAGAAAATTTTGCCGGCTTAGCGGATAAATTAATCGGCTCCGAGCAGGCAAAAGTTGTCTTCTGCGGCTCTCAAAATGACCGTGAGCTTATCGCGGATATTGTTAGTCAAATGAGCCGCCAGCCAGAGGGCAGTAGTTTGCCTTCCGATAGGCAAAGCCACCAGCCGATTATCGCGGCAGGCAGGACAAATTTAAAGCAATTAGCCGGTATTTTTAAAAGAGCGGATTTAGTGATTTCCGGCGATTCCGGCCCTCTACACATAGCCGCAAGCCTCGGGCGGGATATAATCGGCCTATTCGGTCCGACCTCTGTCAGGGTTAGCGGCCCGCTGGGCAGGGGTAAAATAAAAATTATGCAAAAGGATAGCGATTGCCGGATACCTTGTTATGATAAAGATTGCCGTGATAATCTTTGCATGCAAAAGATAACTCCGGAGGATGTGTTTTCAGAAATAAAGGATTTCTTAGCAGTCAAGAAAAATCTGTCCTTCTGACAGAAACTTTGACAGATTTTTCGCAGTCCCCCCTTGTTTTGTTGAGCGAAGCAAGACAAAACAAAGCAGGGGGGAAGCATATAATTTCCTATACTTCAAGAAATGATGAAGATTTTATTTATTACTTTAAGCAATATCGGCGACGTCATTTTGAGCCTGCCGGCTTTAGACAGCCTGCTTTCGGCCTATCCCAAGGCAGAGGTTACCGTGCTTTGCGGAGAGCGCGCCCTGGGCCTGTTTGCGGATAATTTTTATCTCAAACGCTCTCTCGTCTATGATGCGCATAAGGGATTGCGCAGCGGACTCAGGATACTCTTTGAGCTAAGAAAGGAAGTTTTTGATTTGCTGATAGATTTAAGAAATAGCGCCCTGCCGTTATTACTGAAAGCAAGGCATAAGACCTACCCCTGGTTTAACGCTCCGGCGAAGGTGGCGCATATGCGCGATAGGCACCTTTATAAGGTGCAAAAATTCACCTGGCCTGTCCTGAGAACCCGGGGGAGTTTTCTATTCAGGAAGAGTTTGTATATTTCCGATAAAGACAGGAAAGCCATCTCTAATATATTAGAATATGAAGCAGCGCTTTCCAGCGAGGATAAGTTTATCGTGGTAGGCCCCGGAGCACGCAGCCATATCAAAAGATGGCCGGCTGATAAATTCGCTTCCCTTTGCGCCCGGATGATACAGGAGTTTAAAATAAAAGTTATCCTTGCTGGCGATGAAAGCGATGGAGAGGCCTGCGCTGGCGTCCAAAAGCTCATCCCTCAGCCGGTGGTAAATCTCTGCGCAAAGACCTCCCTTAAGTCCTTAGCTGCGCTTATTGAACGGGCGCAGTTAGTTATTTCCAATGATTCTGCCATAACGCATTTAGCCAGTTACTTAGACCGGCCTACCGTAGCTGTATTCGGGCCGACGGATTATAAAAAATACGGCCCCTGGGCAGGCCACAGCGAAGTTGTGCATAGTAAACTGGGCTGTTCGCCCTGCGAGGTTGCCCAGTGTCCGCTCGGGGATACTTTAAAGTGTATGAAAGCTCTCGAGGTGGAAGAAGTTTATGCGGCCGCAAAAAGACTACTTTAAAAAAATATTAGTTATACGCACCGATAGGCTGGGGGATGTAGTTTTGACTACGCCTGCTTTGAAGGCCTTAAGAGAGAGCTGCCCCCAAAGCCATATTGCGATTATGGTTAGTCCTCATACGCGGGAATTATTAGAGGATAATCCTTATATAGATGAGGTGATTGTTTATGATAAGGATAAAAAAGACAGGGGAGTAATCGGATTCCTGAAATTTGTCATGGCTTTAAAAAAGAAAAGATTTGACCTGGCCATAGTTTTGCATACCAAAAAACGCACTGAGCTGATTACGTTTCTTGCGGATATCCCCAGGAGGATAGGCTATGGCAATAGAAAATTCGGTTTTCTGCTTACGGATAGGATCCCCGATACCCGCCATCTCGGCTTAAAGCATGAGATTGATTATTGCTTAGATATCTTAAGGAAATTGAACCTTAAAACGAAGGAGAGCAAGCCTTATATAGCGGTGAAGAAAGAATCTCTTGAATGGATAGATGAGTTTTTAAAAACTCAGAACATCTCCGGGCACGATAAGATTGCCGGATTGCATCCGGGGGCAAGCTGCCCTTCCAAGCGCTGGCTCAAAGAGAGATTTGTTATCCTGGCAAATAAGTTAGTTGAGGATTATGGTTTTAAAATTTTAATTATCGCCCAGGGTAAAGAGAATGTTGCCATTGCCGATGAGCTCGCAAAAAATATCCGCTATCCGGTAATAAATTTGGCCGGTGAGCTTACCCTTTCCCGGTTAGCAGCAGCTTTAAAACGCTGCGCTATTCTTATCTCTAACGATTCCGGCCCGGTGCACATCGCCAGCGCCGTAGGCACGCCGGTAATTTCTATTTTTGGCAGGAATCAGGCCGGCTTAAGCCCGCTGCGCTGGGGGCCTGTGGGCAGGCAGGATAAATATCTGCATAAGGAAGTGGGCTGTTCTGTATGCCTGGCGCATAAATGCGAAATCAGCTTTGATTGCCTTAAGGCGATAACCGTTGAGGATGTCCTGAAGTCTGTTGACGATGTTTTAAAGGTATGATATGATATAAAGCTTAGAAAATAAGAAAATGAAGATAGATCTAAATAAAGTAAGAACTTATTCCATAAAAAAACGCTTCTCTAAAGTCAAAAAGGACGCTTTTGCTAAGGCCTGCAGTAAAAAAAGCGGCTTCGGGATATTCTATAAATCGCTCCCCGATATTCTTAAGGCCAAGGATTTTAAGGCGGTAGTTGAGCGAATAGCCATTGCTCAGAGAAGAAATAAGCCCGTCATTTTTATGATGGGCGCGCATGTGATTAAATGCGGTTTAAGCCCGTTAGTTATAGATTTGCTCAAGAAAAAAGTTATCAGCGCAGTCGCCCTCAATGGCGCGGGCATCATCCATGATTTTGAGCTTGCTTATCAGGGCAAAACCTCTGAAGATGTGGGTGCGGCGCTTAAATCGGGGAGTTTTGGTATGAGCAGGGAGACCGCGGAATTTTTAAATAATGCGGTCAAGGAGGGAGTCCAGGACGGGCTGGGTATTGGTGAATCGGTGGGCAGGGCCATTGCTAAAGCGAAATGTCCATACCGGCGCTACAGTATTCTTTATAACTGTTATAATGAAAGGGTTCCAGTTAGCGTGCATGTGGCAATCGGCACCGATATTATCCATCAGCATCCCTCCTTTGACGGCGCATCCGCCGGTAGAGGCTCGCAGAGGGATTTTCTGCTTCTGGTTCAGTGCGTAGCCGGAATAGGAAATGGCGGGGTGGTATTGAATTTCGGCTCAACGGTAATTCTGCCTGAGGTATTCTTGAAGGCCTTAAACTTAGCCAGGAATTTAGGCCACAAGGTTCATAACTTCACCACCGCTAATTTTGATATGCTCTATCATTACCGGCCGCAGGTAAATGTGGTGGCTCGTCCGACGCAGGACTCAGGCAGGGGTTATCATATCATCGGCCATCACGAGCTCATGCTGCCTTTGCTGCATAGAGCAATAATAGAGCAGGTCTAATATGTGTGTCAAGTATCAAGTATCAAGTGTAAGTTGTGCTTTGGGACGCGGGAATGGTTGGCCTGAAAACAAAACTTGAATCCATAATCAAAAACTTTCACAAAGTAAAGCTCTTAGTTATTGGAGATTTAATCCTGGATGAGTATGTCCGGGGCAAAGTGGAAAGGATTTCGCCTGAGGCGCCGGTTCCGGTGGTCTGGGCAGACAAGAAAACTTATGTGCCGGGAGGAGCGGCTAATGTAGCCAATAATATCAGCGCCCTTGGCGCAAAAGTGAGTTTGAGCGGTGTTCTGGGTGACGATAAGAATAAAGAAATTTTATTAAGCGAACTTAAGAAAAGAAAGATCTCAAGCGCAGGTATATTTACCGAGCCGATGAGGCACACCACCTTAAAGACCAGGATTATTGCCGGCCATCAGCAGATAGTCAGGATTGACTGGGAGCATACGCATTCATTGCCTAAGGAATTAAACCATAAAATCTTCGCATTTGCCCAAAAGAAAATAGATGATTTTGACGGCATTATTATTGAAGATTATGGCAAGGGCGTGATAAACATCCATCTGTTGGAGGAGCTCATTGCCTTAGCCCGGGCGCATAAAAAAATCATCACTGTTGACCCCAAAGAAGAGCATTTCCAGTATTATCGCGGGGTTAGCGCGATTACTCCCAACCGTAAGGAATTAGAGAATGCCGTGCGAAATCTGAAAATTAAAGATAACGCGAATAGATTTAAGGTTAACACCGATAAGCTGTTTTCCGATAGCGATATAGATTTGGCAGGGAGCGAAATTATGGCCTATTTAAATCTGGAATCCCTCTTAGTTACTCTGGGAGAGCAGGGTATGCGCCTCTTTGAAAAAGGCTCGCGCATAACCCATATACCGACCGTGGCTCAAGAGGTCTTTGATGTCTCCGGCGCAGGCGACACAGCCATAGCCACTTTTACCCTGGGGCTTTG
>MHHA01000057.1 GCA_001805845.1 Omnitrophica WOR_2 bacterium RIFCSPLOWO2_12_FULL_46_30 | reverse complement strand
CTTAAGCCGCAGATTACCCTGTTTTTTCCCACTGATTTCCTGATGTTTTCTATTGCCTCGCTGACAAAGGAGGAAATCCTCCATCTTCCGGCGCAGCCGCAAATTTTAAACAAAAAGTTGGATAGTATCTCGTTTCCTTTGGAGGTATGGGCTACCTCAGGATGAAACTGCACTCCATAAATTTTGCGGCGCTTATCGGCAATGGCGCTGGCGGTGGTATTTAAGGTATGCGCAATCGAGCGGAATCCCGCCGGCAGCCTGATCACCTGGTCGCCGTGGCTTGCCCAGCAAGTGATGTTGCCGGGAAGCCGGTAAAATAAGTCACTGGTGTCGTCAATGAAGAGTTCGGATTTGCCATACTCGCGGCGCGGGGCAACTTTTACTTTTCCGCCCAGCATCAGGGCGATTGCCTGCATACCGTAGCAGACCCCCAGAAGAGGAATTCCTAATTTCAAGATACCTGGATCGGGAAGAGGGCTTTTCTTTTCATAGACCGAAGCCGGGCCTCCTGAAAGAATAAGCCCCTTGGGAGCAATTGCAGCGATCTCCTGCGCCTTTATGTTATAGGGAGCAATTTTACTGAAAACGCGGTTCTCGCGCACTCGCCTGGCAATGAGCTGGGTATACTGGGAGCCAAAGTCTAAAATCAAGACCACTTCCCTTTTGCCGGCAGGTTTTAGCGGTTTCAGTTTTCTTGCCGCAGCTATTTTAATTATCTTTTTTTTACTTGTTTTCTTTTTTATTTTTACCGTCATTCTCTATGAACTCTATGAACTTATTTTCCCATCCCTACGCCCTGGACTACCTGAAAAATCTTACCTTCGGTCTGGATGCTGGGGGCAATGATAATTTCCACATCGTGCATTTGGTGGATATTCGTTACCCCTAAAGAGCCCATACAGGTGGTCAGGGCTCCGATGAGATTCTGCGAGCCATCGTCAACTTTGGCCGGCCCAAAGAGTATTTCCTTAAGCGTTCCTGAAATGCCGACTTTGATTCTTGTTCCCCGGGGTAAATTTACATGTGAGGTAGCCATGCCCCAGTGATAACCTTTTCCCGGCGCTTCTTTGGCCCGGGCAAAGGCAGAGCCTACCATTACGCTATCCGCGCCGGTGGCAAATGCCTTGCATATTTCGCCGCCGATACGCATACCGCCGTCGGTGATGATGGGAATGTATTTGCCGCTGCGTTTGAAATAATAATCCCTGGCTGCTGCGGCGTCCACAGTTGCGGTTACCTGGGGCACGCCAATGCCTAAGACGCCCCTGGTGGTGCAGGCCGCGCCTGGGCCGATGCCGATAAGCAGCCCGCTGGCGCCGGTTTCTAAAAGTTCTAAGGTCACCTCATAAGTAACGCAATTCCCGATGATTACCGGTATCTTTAGGGATTTACAAAATTTATACAAATCCAGTGCCTTGTATTCCTTTGAAATATGGCGGGTGGTAGTTACTGTTGACTGGACCACAAAGATATCGCAGCCAGCATCCTGGGCAATTTTAGCAAAACGAAAGGCGTTTGCCGGAATACAGCTTACACAGGCCACCCCCTTCCTGCTTTTTATTTCATGAATACGCTTGGTGATCAGGCTTTCCTTGATTGGTTTGGTATAGATACCCTGGACTAATTCAGTCGCCTTTAGCGGCGCGGCATGGGCGATTTTATTAAGCACCTCATCAGGATGGTCATATCTTGTCTGCACGCCATCAAGATTAAGCACAGCCAGCCCTCCCAATTTACTCATGGCAACCGCAAATTCCACATCCACCACCCCATCCATTGCCGCCGCCACAATGGGCACCTTAAATTTCATTTCGCCAAGAGAGAAGGTGGTTTCTACTTCATTGGGGTTTGTGGTTTGTATTCCCGGAACCAGCGCTATTTCATCAAAACCATAACAGCGCCGCGCGCGCCTGCCAATTCCAATCCATTCAGCCATAATACCTCACTTATCCTATTATTTATCAATAGGTTATGTTATAGTACAACGTTATTGTAAGCATTTAATTTTACCTTAATTTGCGATACTTGTCAATGTTTTTCTTACTCCGTCAGAAACTACGTAATAGTTCAGCGTTCGGAAGTGTCCCGACGGACGTGTCATTGCGAGCCCCGCTGTTAGCGGGGCGAAGCAATCTTTTAAAGACTGCTTCGTCGCTTAGGTTCCTCGCAGTGACACGATTACTTCCAAGAGCTAACCGATGCCAATCGGCGCCGGTTTTATGCCTTCAAAGCGGCTGGAGATGATCGGGAGCGCGTCAGGAACATAGAGGAAGATGCAGGGCTGTTCTTCATAGATGATTTCGTGGATTCTCTGGTAGGCCTCTTTTCTTTTATTCTGGTCAAAGGTTTTTCTTGCCTCATCTAAAAAGCGGTCTACCTCGGGGTTCGCGTATCCGATAAAATTAAATTCACCTTCTTTCGTTTTTGAGGAGTGCCAGATATCGTAGTTATCCGGCTCTCTTCCCAGCGCCCAGCCCAGAAGCACTGCTTCAAAATGGCGCTTATCAATGAATTCGGAGAGGAAAACCGACCACTCCACCACTTTGAGCTTAACCTTAATGCCTAAAGCCGCAAGCCGCCCCTGAATGATTTCGCCAACGCGCTGTCGTTCTAAATTTCCCTGGTTAGTAATAATGGTAAATTCAAAACGCAGTCCCTCTTTATCTAACCAGCCGTCTTTATCATGGTCAAGCCAGCCGCATTCAGCCAAAAGCTGTTTTGCTTTTTGCGGAGAAAATTCCAGAGGCCTGATATTATGATTATAGGCCCAGGATTCCGGGACAAACGGCCCGGTTGAGATTCTGCCTAAGCCCAGCAAAACACCGCTGATAATTTCATTTTTATCCAGCGCATAATTTAAGGCCCGGCGGATACGTTTGTCTTTGAATAAGGGGTTATGCAAATTGAAGCCCAGGTAGGTATAGCTGAATGATTCTAAGCGGAATTTTCTATAGTTTTGTTTAAAGAAATTAGTTTCGGTCAGCTTCCTATACTGTAAAGGCGTCAGCCCGCTTGAGTCAATTCCCTGGGCTTGTAATTCCAAAAATAACGTGGCTTCATCAGGGATTACCCTGTAGATAGAGCGGCTTATGTAAGGCGCCTTTTCAAAATATTCTTTATTGGCGGTCAGTTCAATTTTTTCCTGGGCTTTCCAGGCCTTCAATCTATAAGGGCCGCTGCCAACGGGACGGCGCGAAAAGGCTGTGCTATTCAAGTCTTCTTTTTCTAAGAGATGTTTAGGCATTATCGGCATAGCCCAGCTGGAAAGCCCCGGAGAAAAGGGTTCTTTGTAGGTAATCTTAACTGTATGAGCGTCAATGGCCTCTAAAGATTTTATCTTTTGGAAGTCCCCGCTATAAGGCGTGCGCACAAGGGGGTCTATTAGTTTCTGGTAGGTAAATTCCACATCCTCAGCCGTGAAGGGTTTTCCGTCGTGCCAGTAGACGCCTTTTCGTAAATGAAAAATTATGCTCAAGCCCTCATCCTGAATTTCCCAGGATTGCGCCAGGTCGCCGATAAGGTTAATCTCTTTGTCGTATTTTACCAGGCCATTAAAGAGCATCCCGCAGACATCCGCTGAGGCGGAGTCCGAAGCTAAGATGGGCACCAGGGTCCGGGCATCGGCAATGGAACCGCTTACTAAGGCATCGCCATAGTCCTGGGCGAAACAGATATTAGGGCAGAGGGTTAACGTTATGATGAAAAAGAATGCAAGCATAGCCCCTCAATTATTTTGCAGGTTGTTCTTCTTTTTGAGTTGTGGTGGTATCTTTTTCAGGTGTATCCGAAGGCGCCTGGGCATCCGTTTTCTCTGTTTCTTCTTTTTTCTGCGTTTCTCCGGTAATTATTTTTTGAGCAGCCATAATTGACCGGGAGCGCTGTCTAGATAAAAACGCAAGGCTCAGGCAGGTGGCAAGGAAGACAATCGCGAAGAGCATAGTGGCGCGGGTAAGGAAAGCATTTGTTTTGGTGCCAAATATTGACTCGGCGCCGGAAAAACTTTCTGCCAGGCCGCCGCCCCGGCCTGCCTGCAATAAGACAATTGCAATTAACCCAACGCAGATAAAGATATGAATAAAAATTAATATTCCGTAAAGCATAGATTATCCTTTCTTGCTCTCGCGCACAATTGCGCTAAAGCTATCCGCATCTAAACTCGCCCCGCCCACCAGGGCGCCGTCAATATCCTCCTGAGCGATCAGCCCGGCAATATTATCGGGTTTAACCGAGCCGCCATACTGGATGCGCGTTTCCTGCGCTAACGCTGAACTATAATTTTTAGAAAGCCAGTCCCTGATATACCTATGGACTTCCTGGGCCTGTTCTGAGGTGGCAACTTTTCCGCTGCCGATTGCCCAGACCGGCTCATAGGCAATAATGATTTCTTTGAGCCGCTCGGGCGCAATCGCTTTTAAGCCGAGTTCCAGCTGTTGGCTGATTAGATCAAAAGTAATCCCCTTCTCCCTCTGCTTAAGATCCTCGCCGATACAGACTATCGGGGTGAGCCCGTTGTTTAAGGCAGAGGCGAGCTTTTTATTTACGCTTTCATTGGTTTCGCCAAAGAATTGCCTGCGTTCTGAATGGCCGATGAGCACAAATTTACACCCCGCGCACTTGAGCATCGGCCCGGATATTTCTCCGGTATAGGCTCCTTCTTCTTCCCAGTGCATATCCTGGGCGCCCAATAAAATGTTGCTTGATTCAAGCATATCCGCAATATAGGCAAGGTGGGTAAATGGCGGGCAGAGCACTATGTCTATATCTTCAACATCGTAGAGTTGGCGCTTTAGTAAATTTACCAATTCCTCACCCTCTTCAAGAGTTTTATACATCTTCCAGTTTCCGGCAATAATGGGCTTACGCATTTGTTATTGAAGAATCGGTTAATGCCGCGATGCCAGGCAAAACCTTCCCTTCTAAAAACTCTAAGCAGGCGCCGCCGCCGGTTGAGATATGGGTCATTTTGTCTTCCAGTCCAAATTTGATAATGGCGCTGGCAGTGTCGCCTCCGCCGATAATCGTGGTTGCCTTTAAGCGGGATATAAATTCCGCCACTTTCTTAGTGCCGCTGGCAAAGGCGTCAATTTCAAATATTCCCAGCGGCCCGTTCCAGACAATTGTTTTTGCTTTCTTAAGCGTCGCGCAGTATGCTCTTATCGTCTTTGGCCCAATATCCGCCCCCAGCCAGCCGTCGGGGATATTTTCACCGACGGTCTTGACCTTTGCATCAACTTCAATTTTATCAGTTATGACATTGTCAATCGGCAGGAGTATTTTTACTTTCTGTTTTTTAGCTTTCTCTAAAATTTCTTTTGCCGTAGCGATCCTGTCTTTTTCAAGCTTGGAATTTCCAATGCGTTTTCCCTGCGCGTATAAAAATGTATAGCACATCCCTCCGCCGATAATGATTTCGTCAGCTTTTGGCAGGAGATTTTCAATGACCCCGAGCTTATCCGAAACCTTTGCCCCGCCCAGGATAACCATAAACGGCTTTTGCGGTTTTTCCAGGACCTTGCTTAAGTAAGCGATCTCCTTCTCTAATAAAAGCCCCGCGGCCGAACTAAGATAATGCGTAATGCCTTCAGTTGAGGCATGCGCGCGATGCGCAGTTCCAAAGGCGTCGTTTACATAAATATCCCCTAAGCCCGCCAGGGCCTTGGAGAAATTTGGCTCATTTTGTTCCTCTTCGGGATGAAAGCGCAGGTTCTCTAAAAGAAGCACTGTTTCTCTTGATTCGTTTATTTCTCTTTGAACATCCTCGCCAATACAATCGACGGACATTCTTACTTCCCGGCCAAGGAGTTCTTTTAGCCTCTCTGCTACCGGCTTGAGGCTGTATTTTGAAACAACCTTGCCATCGGGCCTTCCTAAATGGCTCATCAGGATTAATTTCTTCGGCTTTTTGGATAGAATGTAATTGATTGTCGGAAGCGATGCCCTGATACGGCTGTCATCGGCAATATTTAAATTAGCATCCTGGGGCACATTGAAATCGCAGCGCAGCAATACTTTTCTTCCAGCTAAATCTACGTCTTTGACTGTGAGTTTTCCCATTACCGGCCGATTATCCTCAAAGACCTTTTTTCACGATAAAATCTATCAGGTCAACTATCCTTGAGCTGTAGCCCCATTCGTTATCATACCAGCCGACTATTTTTGCGAATGTCCCTTCAATAACCTTGGTAAGCTCCGGGTCAAAGATGCAGGATTTGGGATTGCCGATGAAGTCCCTGGAGACTAATGGCGCATCCGAATATTCTAAGATATGGCTCATTGCGCCCTGTGATGCCTTTTTAAAGGCAGCATTAATCTGGTCAAGGTTGGCTGCTTTCTCCAGCTCGCAGGTTAAGTCCATTACCGAAACATCAGGCGTGGGAACGCGGATGGCGTAGCCGTCTAATTTTCCCTTTAACTGCGGCAGGACTGCGCCGATGGCCTTGGCTGCGCCGGTTGAGGTCGGGATCATAGAGAGCGCAGCGGCTCTGGCGCGGCGTAAATCCTTATGCGGCAGGTCAAGGATTTTCTGGTCATTGGTATAGGAATGGATGGTAGTCATCAGCCCGCGCTTGATGCCAAAGTTATCTAACAAGACCTTGGCCATCGGCGCCAGGCAATTAGTGGTGCAGGAGGCATTGGAGATTATATGGTGTTTTTTGGGCTCATACATATCGTCATTTACACCTAAAACAATCGTAACATCTTCGTTTTTTGCCGGAGCCGAGATGATTACCTTTTTTGCCCCTGCCGCTATATGGCCCTGGGCCTTTTCTCTTTCCGTAAATATTCCCGTAGATTCCACCGCTATCTCAACCCCTAAATCCTTCCAGGGAATTTCTGCCGGCGATTTATAGCTGATTACCTTTAATTCCCTGCCGTTTACGAGCAAAGAGGTATCCGTGGATTTGACATCCTCTTTTAATATTCCAAAATTAGAATCATATTTTAATAGATGGGCTAAGGTCTTCGTTCCCACCGGCAGGTCATTAACCGCCACAAAATCAATATTTTTGTTATTCAGCCCGGCGCGATATACTAACCTGCCAATCCTTCCAAAACCGTTAATGCCAACCTTTACCATAAAACCCTCCTTTTATGAGTTACTTGAGTTTATTGAGTTGTCTTTGAGTTCTTTGTTTTGTTGCCAAACAGCGCGGCAATATTATTTTTCTCCCCGTAAATATTTCGCGGCTAATTCCGGCGGCGTGGGCACGATGTAAAAACCGGTGCCCCATTCAAAACCGGCCACGCGGGTAAGTTTGGGCATCAGCTCAATATGCCAGTGATACCCTTCGCGGTGTTCGGTATTAATCGGCGAAGTATGGATGATAAAATTGTAAGCCGGGTGAAGCAAAACGTCCTTGATACGCTGGAGTGTCTCTTTAAGCATTTTGGCTAATTCCAGTATTTGTTCGTGGGTCATTTGACAAAAGGCATCCTGATGCTTCTTGGGAACGAGCCAGACCTCAAAAGGGAACCTGGAAACATAGGGACAGAAGGCAAGAAAATACTTGCTTTCAAAGACGATTCTTTCTTTTTCCTGCAGTTCCTGGCGGTTGATGTCGCAGAAGATACAGCGCTCGCGGTAGTCAAAATATTTAAAGGCGCCGTCAAGCTCCTCCTGCACGTTTTTGGGGATCATCGGCAGGGCAATCAATTGGGTGTGGGGATGCTCAAGCGATGCCCCGCTTGCGGGGCCGTAATTTTTAAAGAGTAGGATATATTTAAAGCGGGTGTCCTTGTGTAAGTCCGTCATCCTGCGGCAGTACATCTTGATCACATTTTCAACTTCATAGTCCTCTAAGTCTGAAAGTTCCTTGTGATGATAAGGCGTTTGGACAATGATTTCGTGGGCGCCGATGCCGTTAGACATATCGTAAAGGCCCAGCCCGCGCCTTTCAAGAGCTCCTTCAATTTGTAAGGCCGGGAATTTATTTGCCACCACCCGCACCAGCCAGCCGGGTTTATTACTTTCAGTTGCGGGGTCACGGATAACCTCAATTTCAGGAGGCGTGGTGGCTTCATTGCCATAGCAAAACGGGCAATCGCCGCCTCTGAATGCAAGCGGCTCCTTCTCGAAATCCTCAGGCCCGCTGGGATGGTCGGTATCAATGATAACCCATCTCCCCACGATGGGGTCGCGCCGTAATTCAGCCATTATACTTTAACCTCACGCAAAAATTTTCCCGCCTCTTCCGGCGCAAGCGGGCAGATATAAAATCCGGTTCCCCACTCAAATCCGGCAACCCGGGTCAGCCGCGGTATAATTTCAATATGCCAGTGGTAGTCCTGGTCAATGGTTTTCCAGTAGCCGAGCTTCTGCCTTCTAAAAGGAGCGGTGTGAATTATATAATTATACGCCGGGTCGTTTAAACCTATCTTTAGTTTTTGCAGGACTAATTTTAATACCTTAGCTAAATCAATGCGGTGTGCGGGATCGCTGTGAGCATAGTCGCTTGAGTGCTTCTTGGGTAAAATCCAGACCTCAAAGGGAAAGCGCGAGGCAAAGGGCGCGATTGCCAAAAAACCGTTTAAGTCCAGGACCACCCTTTCCTTTTGCTCTAACTCCTGCCTGATGATGTCGCAGAATATACAACGTTCATGATATTCAAAGTACTGCCGGGCGCCTACCAGTTCTTCTTTTACCCGTTTGGGAGTTACCGGGGTAGCAATCAGCTGGGAGCGGGAATGTTTGAGCCTTCCGCTGCCGGCGGACCAGCCATAATTTTTGAAGATAAGCACATATTTGAAGCGGGAGTCCCTTTCTAAGTCAATCAGCCTTTCCCGGTAAACCGTCAGGATATCGGATATTTGTTCGGCAGGCAGGTCCGCAATGTTGCTAATATGCCGGGGTGTTTCAATCACTACTTCATGGGCGCCGATACCATTCATTATGTCATACATTCCATGGCCGCGCCGGTCTAATTCCCCCTCTATACGTAAGAAAGGCGCTATGCTGGGAACAACCCTGATTTGCCAGCCGGGCTTATTTTTTTCACCCTGCTTGCGGAGAGCGGATATCTCCGGCGGGGTATGGGATTCCCTTCCTTCGCAGAAAGGGCATTCTCCCTCTTGAGGGCCTTCAGATGCGGAGATGAAATGATCGGGCTTTTTTGCCCGCTCCGTTGAAACTATTACCCAGCGTCCGATAATCGGGTCTTTCCTTAATTCAGGCATAGAAAAAAATTATAGCACAGAAAATATATCCCGCAAGAATTATTTTAGGGTTAACCGGGTTAACCAAGCTTGTCCCCAACAGCTAACTTATGCCCGACAATGAATGCGCCTGTCTCAAGCCGTCTTCCGCCTTCAAGTTGCAATTCCGTAATTTCAACCGCGCCTTTAGCGCACCCGATAATCAGGCCTTTTTTGCTGATACTTAAGATTTGAGCGGCTTTCGCCGCGCCTTCATTCTCGCTAACTCTGGCGCTCCAGATTTT
>MHHA01000056.1 GCA_001805845.1 Omnitrophica WOR_2 bacterium RIFCSPLOWO2_12_FULL_46_30 | reverse complement strand
TAAAAGGTTCAAATACGCCAAAGCCCAAAAGAGAATCTTTATCGCCTTTGATGAGATTGACCCTAATGCCAGGTTAATTGCCAAGGAAGCAAAAATCAATACCTGGGATATGAGCTTGATAAATTCCTTGCTTGATATTTACGATAAGCCGAGAATCGTAAAATGAAAATTCTAGTCCTATCCGATACCCATATACCTCAAGCGGCAGAAGAGCTGCCTTCAAAGATTTATGATGAGGTAAAATCAGCTGACCTCCTGCTGCATGCCGGAGACATAACTTCGCTTATATTTCTAAAAAATTTACAAAAGCTCGCAAAAGACGTAAAGGCAGTCTACGGCAATATGGATTGCCCGAGTTTGAGGGAAATTTTGCCTAAGAAGGAAGTAATAAAAGTCAACGGCTTTACTATCGGATTAATCCACGGCTGGGGAGCGCCTTCCGGCCTCATTGATTTGGCGGAGAAAGAATTTCAGGATAAAAGACCCGATATTATTATCTTCGGCCATTCCCATCAGCCGTTATGTCTTAATAAAAACGGAATCTTGTTTTTTAATCCGGGAAGCCCTACAGATAAGGTATTCAGCGAGTCCAATTCTTATGGTATAATTACGATTAATGACAGTATTGATGCGAAAATAATAAGGTTATAAAATGGATAAGCTCTGGGCTCCTTGGCGTATTAAGTATATCAGCGTAGCAAGAAAGATAAGGGGGTGCCTTTTTTGCCGGGCGGCTAAAGAAAGGCGGGACGGAAAAAACTTAGTCGTCTTTCGTTCAAAGTATGTCCTGTGCATGCTGAATAAATTTCCTTACAATAACGGCCATCTGATGCTCTCTCCATATCGGCACATCAAGAATTTAGCTCAGCTTACCAATGATGAAATATTAGATTTATTTTACGCGCTTAGTAAAATGCAGGCCTTACTTGGGGAAATACTCAAGCCGGACGGATTCAATTTAGGGATGAATATCGGCAGGGTTTCCGGAGCCGGTATTCCGGGTCATTTGCATCTGCATATCGTTCCCAGATGGAAAGAGGATACCAACTTTATGCCGGCAGTATTTGACACCAAAATCATCTCGCAGTCGTTGAGCGAACTTTATGAGAAATTATCTCAGAGAATTTGAAGATTCGTATTTGGCCCGTTATGCTATGAAGAGCCGGGAAACTAAGGGCAGGCAATATCCCGAGAAAGAGCATCCCTATCGCAGTGCGTATCAGCGCGATAGGGACAGGATAATACACTCTGCCGCTTTTCGCAGGTTAGAATACAAGACGCAGGTGTTTGTCAATCATGAGGGTGACTATTACCGCACCCGGCTTACCCATACCCTGGAGGTCTCACAGATTGCCCGCACCATCGCCAGCCGTCTTCGTTTAAACTGCGACCTAGTGGAAGCAGTGGCGCTTGCCCACGATTTAGGCCATACGCCCTTTGGGCATTCCGGCGAAGAGGCCCTGGATGAATTGATGGCGGACTACGGCGGTTTCAATCATAACCTGCAAGGCCTGCGCATCGTTGATTTGCTGGAAGAGCATTACCCGGAATTTCCCGGATTGAATTTAACCTGGGAGGTAAGGGAAGGGATTGTCAAACATACTTCATCCTACGACGAGAGCGTAGCAAGCGAAGGATTCCTGCCGGATAAAATGCCAACCTTAGAAACACAGGTAGTAGACATCGCTGATGAAATCGCCTATAATAATCATGATATTGATGACGGGCTCGCTTCGGGTTTATTGGATGAGCCGGAATTAAGAAAAGTCAAACTCTGGGCCCGGGCCGGTAAAGAGGTTGGCCTGCGCTATAAGAAGTTAAAACTTCAGCTTAAAAAATATCAGATTATCCGGCTCTTAATTGACTGGCAGGTAACTGATTTGCTCAAAGAAACCGAGCGCCGGATAAAAGAGGCAAAGGTGCGTTCGGTTGACGACTGCCGCGGCTTAGAGTATAAGCTGGTTGTCTTTAGCAGGGAAATGGAGGCCTTACGGCTTCCCCTTAAGGATTTTCTGATGGAAAATCTCTATCGGAATTATCGGGTGGTGCGTATGGCAGGCAAAGCCAAACGTTTTATAAGCGAGCTGTTTGAAGTATACCTGAATAATCCTCAAGCGCTTCCCCGGCAGATATATCTACGCATCAAAAGAGGCGAGAATACCAGAAGAGTCATCTGCGATTATATCGCAGGGATGACCGACAGGTGCGCATTAGATGAATATAAGAAACTCTTTGACCCTTACGAGAAGGTATAAGGCAGTAACTTCAGCCATCCATACTGTTTATCGGTTGATTAATTCCACCTATGATTTAAAGAATTTGCTCCTGCGTTTGGCAAGGCTGATCTCTTCGCTCCTGGAAGCCCAGTCCTGCGCAATTGTCATTTTGGACCCTACCCAGAAAAGGATAGTGCTGCGTTGCGCTACCCGTGGGGGCGCAAAATGCATCGTCTATCGGAATGCGCGAATTTCAGGCAGGCTTGAGAAATTAGTGCTGCGCCGCTCATCGGTGGTGCGCAGCAAGCACAGTATCGCGGTGCCATTGATAGCGGATGATCTGGTGGGAATTATTATCTTGCGGCGCAATAAAAGCGCTCGGCCTTTTGATGCCTACGATCAGGAAATTCTAATCACAGTGGCAGAACAGTCGGTGATCGGTATTCGGAACCTGCAGCTCTACGAAGAACAGCAAAAAATTATCCTGGGGAGCATTAAGTCTATGGTTACTTTGTTTGATACCCGCGTGCCGAATGCTTACACCCATAGTCCCTATTTCAGCCGCTTGGTCTGCGCTATCGGCCAGGAGATGAACCTCAGCGAGAAACAGCTGCAATCGCTTAAGTTTGCCAGCCAGCTCCACGATGCGGGCAAGGTTGATATCCCGATAGAAATTTTGACCAAGAGATCAAAGCTTACCGAAAGAGAGCGCACGATTATTAAAGGACACCCGCTAAAGGGCGCGCAGATATTAAAACACTTAGAAGCCATAAGGCCTGCGGTCCCGATTATCCTCTATCACCATGAAAAGTATGACGGCACCGGCTATCCTTCAAGGTTAAAAAAGGGCAACATTCCTTTAGGGGCGCGCATTATGGCCGTGGCTGATGCGTTTGAGGCAATGGTTTATGGCCGGCCATACAGAGAGAGGATGGGTATCCCTGAGGCGCTTAAGGAAATCAAGAATAAATCCGGCACCCAATTTGATCCGAATGTGGTTGAGGCCTTTCTGAGAACCATTAAGAGGCTGAACCTAAAAAAATACTTGCAACACTGACGGCTTTGGTTATATAATACACAAATACACGCGAATTGAATAGTATCCGTGTCTAAAGATTATCAATGAAGAATAACCCTACCCAGCTGGAACTTTTTAATTTGCATAACCAGGAGGCGGAAGCGCAATCACCAAAGGCTGATCCGTTGCAGCTGGCGAAGGTGCGCGGCTACCAGAAAGCTATATTTCAGGTGATTGCCTTCATTTTTGTTGGCTTGGTTTCGTTTTCTCTGGGAGTTGGAAAAGGCAGGAAGCCAATAGCCAGGGTTACTCCGCAGGAAACCAACGCTCCTTTTGTTCCTTTAAACGAAGCCATTAGCGGCGCCGCGGTCAGCGATAAACCGCAAAAACCAGAGCGCGACATTGGAGAAGAGAGCGGTTCGCTTTTAGCCAAAAATCAAAACCAGCTAAAAATCTTAAAGCCCCAGCAAGGCGCGATAACAGTGAAGGCTCAGTATACAGTTCAAGTAGCCAGTATCTCGCGCAGTGAAAATGTAAAGAAGGAATTATCTCGTCTTGAGAATAAAGGTTACCATGCCTTTGGGTTGGTGAAGGGTAAGTATACCGTAATCTGTGTCGGAAAGTTTGCCGCTAAAGACCATGCGCAAAACAGTTTGACAAAACTGAAAACCAAATATCCGGATTGCCAGATAAGGAAATTGTAAAAAGGAGATTAGCATGTCCATACATTCCACCCTGAGTTCCTCGTTAAAAAACAGAAAACAGCGTTCGGTGCTCAAGCGCATTGAGCGGATTAAATATTATATCAGCAAGGGTTCTTTTAACGAAGAAAGTCCGGTATTCGGTTTGCCTAAGATAAAATCCTTAAAGATAAAAGTAAAGAAGGAGAAAACCGCGGAGAAGGCGCCGCAAGCCGCAGGCGCACCGAGTGCTCCTCCCCCGCCAGGCGGCGGGGCCGGCAGGCAGGCAAAGGCCGAAGGCGCTCTCCTCCCCAAGGCTGCCAAAGGAACTACTCAAGCCCAGCCGAAAAAATAAGCGAGGACATCGCCCTTTTTGCCGCTTGCCGCCGTTATCTCGGGAAGAAACGGACGCAGGTCACATTTAAGAAAGAAGGTTTGTTTGGGTTTTCTCTTGTCTTTAGTTATCTTTTTCCTGGCCGTAGTAATCCACGAGTATGCTCACGGCGCCACTGCTTACTGGCTGGGAGACCGCACCGCAAAATACGCCGGCCGGCTCACCTTAAATCCTTTAGCGCATATTGATCCTTTCGGCACTATATTGCTTCCCATACTCTTAATCATTTCCCGCTCTCCGGTTATTTTTGGCTGGGCAAAACCGGTGCCGATTAACTACTGGGGCCTGCGGAACCCTAAGAAGGATATCCTCTGGGTAGGTTTAGCCGGGCCCCTGGCGAATATTATCTTAGCCGCGGGCTTAAGTTTGCTTTTGAAGATTGGCCTGGTTCTATCTACTTTCATAACGCAACTCATATTGCAGGGAATACTGATCAATTTGGTGCTTGCGGTATTTAATCTTATACCTATCCCTCCTCTTGACGGCTCGCGGATACTGATCAGTATTCTGCCGGCAAACCTCACTAAGCAGTATGCCGCTATTGAGCGGTATGGATTTATCATTTTGTTCATTCTCTTGTATTTTCGCTTCTTTGATTATATCATCTGGCCCATAGTCAATATTCTGCTCGCCATTTTAAGGATAAAAAGCTCACTGCTATGAAAACAATAAGAGTAAACCTAAAAGAAAGAAGCTATTCCGTATGCATTGGAAGAGGCATCTTAAAAGACCTCGCCGGGTATCTTAGGTTCTTGAAACTGCCCCAGGAACTTTTTATTGTCACCAATAGCCAGATTAAGCATCGCTTTGGCTTTGCGCTTAAGTCCTGCCTGAAAAAAGGCGGTTTTTCCTCTTTCTTTTACAGCGCCATAGACAGCGAAAAGGCAAAGTCAATTACCAATGCGGTCAAACTTGTTGAGGCCTTGGCTGATTATGCCCGGCAGAAGAAGATAGCGGTGCTGGCCTTCGGGGGAGGGGTAGTCGGAGACCTGAGCAGTTTTGTCGCCAGTATCTACAAGCGCGGCGTGCCTTTGGTGCAGGTGCCCACAACTTTGCTGGCCCAGATAGATTCCAGTATCGGCGGCAAAACCGCGATTGACCTTAGTATAGCCAAGAATTTAGTGGGGACCTTTTACCAGCCGCGCTTGGTTTTCTGCGAGCTTGATTTTCTGGCTACGCTGGATAAAAAACAAATACGCGCCGGGTTGAGCGAAGCAGTGAAATACGCAATTATAAAAGATGAAGGGTTATTCCGCTTTTTAGAGGAAAACTACCGCCAGCTTTTCTTTAAGGATATGCGGGCGCTTGCGCATCTGGTTTATCAGTGCGCCAGGATTAAGTCAGGCATTGTGCAGCTTGACGAAAGGGAAGAGAAGGGCTTAAGGACCGTTTTGAACTTCGGCCATACCATTGGCCATGCCATTGAGGCAGCCGGAGATTATCTCAAATATAGCCATGGAGAGGCAATAGCTCTGGGAATGCTCGCCGCCAGCAGGCTTAGCCAGCGCCTGGGGATGTTAGATTCCGCGGCCTATGAGCGCATACTTAATCTGATTGCCAGGCTCGGCCTGCCCCAGGAAATAAGCGCTCTCAAAGAAGAGGATGTTCTTAGGGCCTATAAATTAGACAAGAAATTTATCGGCAGGACCAACCGCTTCGTGCTGATTAAGGGTATAGGCAGGCCGGTGGTCTGCGAGAATGTTCCTCAGGAAACAATCCATAAAGCCATCAAGGAATTATTCGTTTCTTAAACAAGAAAATTGCCTGCGGCGATAACTCTATGCGAAAATACGCTGATCATAGTAATTATGAACGCTAACTATACAAGACAAGGAAGAATGGTGTGGTATTATTTTTTCTTTAGGATTATTTCTTGGTTCTGGAAGGTTAGGATAACCTGCTTATCAGTGATTTCTTCCACTTTTGCTCTCCCAATCTCATCGCCCACCTGAAGTATTTCCTCATTAATCAGAGCAAGATTTCCATCCGCTGATAAAACTATGCCGTTTAGAATGAGCTCAGGAGCTTTTTTAACAGGTAGTTCTTCAACAGCAGCAGGCGCTTCCGGGTTATTCAATCTGACAACCGGATAAGATCCTTCCCCCGCCTTGGCGGGGTCAGGATGACTACTCGGGCTCGGGAAAGAACGAGAAAAACTCTCCCGGTGGTCAGTTAATTGTGCTACTGGTTTATTCATAACTAACCAGGTTATGATAATTCCCACGGTGGTCCCGACTAAAGCCAAGGCAATTTTCATCTTAGCCCCTGGCTTATGGCTGCGGCTATCGGAAGCCGCACCCTGCCTTACCGGCAGGCAGGCATTGCCCTCTGGCTTATGGCTGCGGCTAGCGGAAGCCGCACCATTGCCCTCTGGCTTAACTTCGGCGGATGTTGCGGGTAGTTCAACATCTCTTCGCGACATCTTTTTTAGGGCCTCATAAATGATGCTCATTGTTTCACCTTGATATCCTTGACGCAATCGCGGATGATGCCTTCAGAGATGCAGTCCTTTTCTTTTATGAATCCCAGGAGGAGCGCCCGGTCGCAGATGAGATTGATTAAGCGGGGAACGCCGTGTGAAAATTGGCAGATTTCCCTGAGCGCGCCTTCGCTAAATTCCGGTTTTTGCCTATCGCTGCCGGCGATGCTCAGGCGATGGCTGATGTAGTCCTTAACTTCGTCATTGTCTAAGGGCTCAATATGATAGTCCACCATAACCCGCTGTTTAATCTGGCGCAGCTGGTGGAGCTCTAATTTCTCCCGTAATTCCGGCTGGCCGATGAGAATGATTTGCAGCAGTTTTTCCTTGTCGGTCTCCAGATTTGAGAGTAAACGTATCTGTTCAAGCTGGCGGACAGTCAGGTTTTGCGCCTCATCAATGATAATGGCGGCGTTATTTCCTGAGCATGACTCGTTTATTAAGAAGCCGTTCAGCTCGTTGATGAGAGAAAGGCGGGTTCTTTTCTTGAACTTGATTCCGAAATCCTGAACAATGAATTCAAGCAGCTGCACCTCCGAGAAGTACGGATTAAGCACCAGGGCCGTTTTTATGGATTTGTCTAACTGATGCAGGAGCGTGCGGCACATCGTGGTTTTACCGGTGCCGATTTCTCCGGTTACGGTAATGATGCCTTTACGCTGCTGGATGCCGTAAGACATACAGGCAATTGCCTCTTTGTGCCTGCGGCTTAAGTAAAAAAAGGCCGGGTCAGAGGTTACGTTAAACGGTTTTTCCTTAAAGCCATAGTGCCGGCAGTACATACCCTAATTATAGCAGGAAAAAATATTTTGTAAAGCAAGAGAAGCAAAGACCTTGACATACACACTCTAATGTGTTATTTTCTGTGTGGAGGTGATAATAATGGATACAAATCTTGCTTTGGATGATAAACTCATTATCCAGGCCCAAAAAATTGGACATCATCGGACCAAAAGGGAGGCAGTAACTATTGCCATAGAAGTATCTGCCGATAAATATAATGGATTTTTAATCTAACATTCCCAAATGCAGGATATGTACCGGATAGTCAGCGAATCGGACAAGATAGTTACCTTCTAAATGACATTTCGGGATATAATCTCTATCCGCGGAGGATATCTTTTAGCGGCCTTATGGTATTTGCTGGTCAGCACTAACCTCGCGGCTTTCGCTATTGATAAGATTCTTCCGCGGTATCAGACCATAAATTCTCAGAGTCTGCCTTGCGCTTCCCACGGCTGTGGCTGTAAGCATGACAGGGAATCGCAAAAAGGCTGCTGCTGTCTTAGGATAACTCAAGCAAAATCCTGCGCTTTGCATAATCAACCCTCTGGCGGTGAGGAGTCGTCGCGTCGGGTGAAGCTTACCTTTCTTTCCGCTGCCAGGTGTAAAGGACATCTGGGTGATAACGCCTTTTTGCTAAGTCCGCTTGAAGCGCATATTTTGCCGGTCAGCGCCGGTATCCTTAAGGAAGTTAATTCCCAACCGTTCGATATACAGGATAATAGCATGCCTTTTAGCCTGTTCCGCCAGCCTCCCGAGAAAGTCCCGCTTAATCCCTTAGCGGAATTTCCTCTCTTTTTAAGTTTCTAAAACACAAAATCACAAAACAGGATTGCTGCCTTTGGATATTCGTCTTTCCGAAGGCAAGCGGAGGATGACTATGTCTACTATCAGAAGGATTTGTTTATTTATTATGATTGGGGCGTTAATTCTTAATCTAAATACCCGAGGCCTTGCCTGCGAGTCGGAGACAGCGGGCTCTTTCTCCGCGAAGGCGCTTCCCAAAGGCGCCTTATCCGCGGGGGTAAGCTTTGAATACCGTAAGTATGATGAGCTTGGCCATCAGAATGCGGCCGAGTTGCATATGCAGGGCGAGCATGTGCATAATTTTGACCACGATGAGATTTACAACTTATCATTGGCTTACGGGGCAGGGGATGATTTTGAGGTTAAGCTTGACCTGCCGTATGTCAAGAAGACATTCTTGAGTGTGCATGAGGAAACAGCCGGTAATGGTGATTACTCCCGGGGCCTAGGAGATATGGGCCTTTCCGGCAAGTATTGTTTTTATCATGGCGGGATGGATATGGCGGCATTGGCAGGAGTAAAGTTCCCCAGCGGCAGCACTTCGCAAAGAGGGTTTAACGATGAGAAGCTTGCTGTTGAGGAGCTCCCCGGAAGCGGCTCATTTGATTATAGTCTGGGATTAGCCGTCGGCAAGGAGATTGACCGCTGGCTGCTGGGAGGAGGTTTCCTTTATACCTTTAAGACTCAAGGGGCCAGGGATTATGAATTTGGCGATGTCCTGAAGCTGGGTTTTTCTTCTTCCTATGCCCTAAAACCGATAGGGCAATTTCCCAACTACCGGCTTAGCGGGGAGATCAGGTCCAGCTTTATCCGCAAAGACAAAGACAAGGGCTCAGGGGTTGCCAGCAGCGGAGGAGATGTTCTTTTGTTTGCCCCAGGTATCCAGCTGGATATTAATAAACAGGCTTCGGCCTTTATTTCCGCGCCTATCCCTGTTAATCAGAGCCGGGGAGGTGAGCACTCTGAGCTGGATTATTCGGTGATTGCCGGGATAACTATGCTTTGGAGTTAGGCAAAAACCGCCAAGAATAAGGGGGCGGTCCTTTTAAAAATAAAGGGCCGCCACCTTATTTCTAATCCTATATGAGACACAAAATTTCGTAAGGTATTGACAAAACGGCATTTATATGTTATCTTTATGATTAAGGTTGTAATTCCAAGCGGGTTTAATTTGAGGATGGGATAGCCACGGCTCCTCAATCAAGAGAGACGCGGCTATGTATTTCACTCCCTGGGATGAAAAAAGAAGGGCCTTCAGGC
Source organism: Omnitrophica WOR_2 bacterium RIFCSPLOWO2_12_FULL_46_30 (assembly GCA_001805845.1). GTDB lineage: Bacteria > Omnitrophota > Gorgyraeia > Gygaellales > UBA12090 > 2-02-FULL-45-21. The sequence goes on along the minus strand of MHHA01000056.1, from coordinate 3,690 downwards.
TAAAAAGCAGCCTGCCCATCCATTATGATTCTTCAAGCGATGCGGCCAGCGGCGCAACCCTGACGCAGGATATATCTGAGGGCGGAGTGAGTATGCTTTGCGAAGAGTTTATCCCGCGGCTATCCCGGATGTCTGTGCAGATAAATTTGCTGCCGAATAAGTTAGTTGCTGCTAGCGGCGAGGTGAAATGGGCGCAGCGGATTGCGCATTCATACCGCTACCAGGTGGGGTTAGAGTTTAAAGACATAGGCAGGGATGAGAGGCGCAGCATATCCGAATATGTGGCAAGTCATAGATAAAATAAGAGAAAATGGCTGAAGAAAAAAAGACAAAAAAGGAAGATTTTGGCAATTGCGGCGGCTGCAGTAAGGTAATTAAGAAAATAAGGCGCTATTACCGTAACGGGAAATATTATTGCACTAAGAAATGTTATAAAGTTTATCTTGCGAAAGCCGCAGAGCAAAAAGAAAGCTCCCCATAGCTTTTCCCTAAAGTGCAGGAAAGAAGAAAACACCTCCGTCTGATTAAGAAGCTTCCCCTTAAAGTCAGGGCCGGTTCATTTGACCTTGTTACGGAAACCCAGAACATCAGTTTATCAGGAGTTTGCTGCCAGGTGGATAAGTTTATCCAGCCGATGACTAAGGTGGAGCTGCTTCTTTTACTTCCCCTGAGGCTTAAGAATGATAAAATAACCACCAGAAGGTTAGGCCTTGAAGGCGTCATCGTGAGGGCTGAACCGGCAAAAGACACGCAGGGAAAATTCAATATCGCTATCTTCTTTAATAATATGAAAGAAACAGACAAAATAAATTTGAACCGCTATATCGCAAGTCATACGCAGTCATAAAGTAAGCTCACCAAAATCATTCCGCGTGGGTAAGACAAAACCTCCCCCTGCCGCAAAGCTCATCATAGGATTAATCTATAAGCAGAATGCCGTAAAGGATAAAGTCCTGGATATTCTCAAGCGCCGTTTTGGCGAAATAGATTTCTTAAGCCGGGAGCTTGATTTTGATTATACGGATTATTATTACCCTGAATTGGGCAGGCCCTTAAAGCGCATATTTTTAAGTTTTAAGCAGCTTTTATCCGAAGATAAGCTTTCTGAGATAAAGCTCTATACCAATAAACTTGAAGAACGTTCTTCCCGTAAACAAAAACGTCAGATAAATATTGACCCGGGATTCTTAAGCTCAGGCAAACTAATCTTAGCCACTACCAAGGACTATAGCCACCGGGTTTATCTTGGTAAGGGTATATTTGCCGAGGCAACTCTTTTTTATAAAGACGCGGCATTCAGGCCCTGGCCCTGGACATACCCGGACTATCAATCAAAGGAATACGCGGATATTTTTAATATCATACGCAGGCTATTACCGGGAGAGAGAGCAGAGAATGTATCCTAAATATCTAAAGGCATACCAAGACGGAGTCCTGGAGGAGAGGGCTGATAGGTTATACCGGAAACTCAAAAACTGCGAAATCTGTCCCCGGAATTGTAAAGTAAATCGCCTTGAAGATAAAATCGGTTTCTGTAAGACAGGCAAAAAAGCCAGGGTTTGCAGCTATTTCAGCCATCACGGCGAAGAGCCGGCCATTTCAGGAAGTAACGGCTCCGGCACTATCTTTTTCGCTCATTGCAACTTAAGGTGTGTCTATTGCCAGAATTACGAATTCAGCCAGTTAGGTAAAGGAAGAGAGGCGGATGAAGATGAGCTGGCTTCTTACATGCTTGAATTACAGAAGGAGGGATGCCACAATATAAATTTTGTCAGTCCTACCCATGTGCTCCCGCAAATTTTAAAGGCCCTGATTCTGGCTGTACCTTCCGGCTTGAGCATACCCTTGGTTTACAATACCAGCGGCTACGATTCAGAAGAAACACTGAAAATGCTGGAGGGCATTTTTGACATCTATCTGCCGGATGCCCGCTATGCAGACAGTAAAATCGCCCTGAAATTATCGCAGGCGCAGGATTATCCGGCTATTAATCAGAGGGCGCTTAAAGAAATGCATCGGCAGGCGGGAACTGCCAGATTTGATAAAGAGGGGATTATAGAATCCGGAGTAATTATCCGGCATTTAGTCCTGCCGAATAATTTATCCGGAACCGATACGATAATGCGTTTCATCGCCTGCGAGTTAAGCAAAGACACCTGGATAAGCCTGATGAGCCAGTATTTTCCCTGTTATAAAGCCAGGGATTATCCTGAAATTTCGCGGCGGATTACCCGGGAGGAGTATCAAAAGGCAATGGATATAATGCATTCTTATGGCCTGCGTAACGGCTGGGTGCAGGATGAAGGCGGTTTAGACAGGTTTGCCGGGGTAAATATAAAAACTAATGTATAAAATGTGTTTACTCCGACGCCAGAAAGCCCCGTGATAAATCACGGGGCTTCTTTCCTGTTAAGAAATATTTTAATAACAACTATTTCTTTCTTTTGTGTATGCAATAATCTATTTTCCACCTTAGAGAGTGATTTTGAAGAGAAAATAGATTCGCTTAAATGGATTGCATATTCGCCCACAGATTTCAATCCCGAAACTCAAGAATATCCTACCGGCATTTCGATAAGGGAGGACCTTAAAACGTTGAGTAACGCAGGATTTAATGGCTTGATAACCTATAGTTCAGAATCAATTTTAGCTGAAATACCTAAAATAGCCAAAGAATCCGGCTTTAAGGCGGTGATAATGGGAATATGGGATATTCATAGCCAAAGAGAGCTCGATAATGCCATTAAGATGCGGGAGTATGCCGATGGATACTGTGTGGGTAACGAAGGAATAAATGAAAGAAGGTATGAGTTGGAGGAATTAAGAAAGGTTATTGATTATGTGAAAGCTAAAACTAAACTGCCGGCTACTACATCCGAGGAAATAAGGCAATATGCAAAGCAAGAGGTAGCAGCCGTTGGAGATTGGATTTTTCCGAACGCACATCCTGTTTTGTATAACGTAAAAACTCCTTCTAAAGCTGTGGATTGGATAAAAAATTACTGCAAAATTGTCACCCGCAGCGCTTTGGGCCAAGAAAAACCTGTTTTATTTAAAGAAATAGGCTATCCTACCGCAGGTGATAATGTATGTAACGAAGATAATCAGAAGGAATTCTTTCAGTTGATGGAAAATTCAGAGGTAAATTTTGCCTATTTTGAGGCCTTTGACCAACCCTGGAAAGATTATCTGCCTTTTGAACCGCATTGGGGGGTATTTGATTCACAAAGACTGCCTAAAAGATTTATTGCAGAAAAAGTATCAAACCCGCACAAATGATACCCACAACCCTCGTTTTAACCAATAAAGATATCCAGAAACTCTTGTCTATGAAAGATACGCTAAGGGTTGTAGAAGATGTATTTAAAGCCCAGGGAGCTAATAAAACCCAGATGCCGGCCAAGATATATATTAAACTGCATCAATATAACGGGGATTTGCGGGCAATGCCTGCCTTTATTGAGACAACTAAGGCCTGCGGGATAAAGTGGGTAAGCGTCTATCCTGAAAATAGAAAGAAAGGCCTGCCTACCACCATCGCCACCATAATTTTAAATGATGCCAGAACCGGATTTCCGCTTGCCATTATGGATGGCACCTATATTACCAGAATGCGCACCGGGGCAGCAGGAGGGATAGCGGCTAAATACCTGGCGCGCAAGGATGCAAAAATTATCGCAATGGTTGGCT
>MHHA01000055.1 GCA_001805845.1 Omnitrophica WOR_2 bacterium RIFCSPLOWO2_12_FULL_46_30 | reverse complement strand
AAAAACCCATTGAGCGTATCGGCGAGAAAATAGTCTATGGGGTTACCTTAAGAAATATATCCTTAGGCAGGGCCGTTTTCACTCATCTGCCGCATACGCAATTAGACGGCAGGAAGGTCAGCCTGATGACCTTTGAGACAAAATTAGCCCGCTTTAGCGATTTGGAAACAATTTACAGCGATAGTAATAGTTTTCTGCCGCTGAAAGTAGAAAGAAACGTCTCTACCTGGCCCATACTGGAGAAAATTACCGAGCATTATGACCAGGAGAAGTTTATCCTTACTATCCGGAAAGCTCAAGGCAGGAAGGAAAGGCAGGTCGTCATCAGAAAAAATAGCTTTATTCATAATGCGATTATACTGCCATTTTATGTGCGCAGGCAGGATGAGCTTCGTTTAGGCTGGTCAATGATTGCTAACCTCCCCAGCCAACAATTTGAAATAAAGCTTGTTTCTCTTGAGGAGCTTAAGGTCCCCGCGGGCACTTTTAAGGCCTATCGTTTTGAGAGTAATCCCAAGCGCTTTGAAATCTGGCTCAGCGCTGACGAAAGAAAAATTCCCCTTAAAATAAAGGGGGCCGGGGCGTTTGGTTATACCCTGGTGATGAAAGAATACAGACTCTAACATGGGCTTGCTATTAGCCTTTTTATCGTTTTTAACAATTGCCGCCCTGGTTTTTATCTTTTTCTCTAAGGATGGAAAAGAAAAAGAAGCAAGGCCGGAAAAAAATAATCCGCCGGATTCAAATGGGTCACCCCGCTCCTCTCTAGAGGAACGGGGAGAAATTGAAAAATTAAGCGCAAAGCTAAGAAAGGCAAAAGAGGATGGAGAGAGGTTGAGTGAGGAGCTGGCCCTGGCCAAAAAGAATGAATCCGCGCGAGAGGCGGAATTGCAGAAGTTAAAAAGCTGGCTGGAGAAAGAGGAAGGCCGGGACGAGGCTGATAAAAAAGAAATGAATGAGTTAAAAGAAAAGCTGTTAAAGAAGGACGAAGAATACGAAAAGGAATTTTCTCTTAATTTAAATCTCAAGAAGGAATTGGATGAGTATAGAGAGAAGGCCAAAAATCTTCAGGCGCAAAACAACGACCAGGCGGCAGCCCTGAGGCTTAAGGAGGCGCAGATAAAGGCGTATCGGGAGGAAGTAGGGAACCTGCTGCACGCAGCCGCGGAATTTAAAAAGAAGGATGAAGACAGCCAGTGGGTTTCAAAAAAAGAGCACGATGAGCTTAAGGCAAAGTTAAAGGAAGCAGAAGATGGCAGGAAAAATCAAACTGAATAAACAGGAGCAGTATAACCTTCTTGCGGATTTGATGCGCTATATCCCGGATGTTATTTATTTTAAAGACAGGTCAGGCAGGCTGCTCCTGGTAAATGAAACCCATGCCAGAGGATTAGGGCTTAAGCCGCAAGAGGTGGCCGGGAAGACGGATTTTGATATCTTTCCTAAGCAGCGCGCCTTAGCTATGGCTAAGGATGACCAGCATGTGATGACTACCGGCAAGGCAGTGATTGATAAAATTGAAAGAAGCACCCGGGCCGATGGCGTGGATAATTATGTTTCCACAACCAAGATTCCCCGCTATGATGAGAAGGGCAGCATCATCGGTTTAATCGGCATTACCCGCGATATCACCCGGCGTATGCGCTATGAGCAGTCAAAGCGCAAGACCCAGGGCTTAGAGAAGAAATTAGAGGCCCTTGAAGAGCTCAGCAGGCTTAAGTCCGAGTTCATCTCCATTGTTTCCCATGAACTGCGCACGCCTCTGGCAATCATTAAGGAAGCGGTGATGCTTTTACTGGATGAAATTGCCGGCGGCCTCAATGAAAAGCAAAAACACATCCTGCAAAAAGCTAAAGATAACATCCAGCGCCTGAAGGGGATTATTGAGGAACTGCTGGATATATCCCGCATAGAATCCGGCAAGTTGAAACTGCATTACTCGCTGGTAAACCTCAATGATTTACTTAAAGAATCCGCGGATTTTTTCAAAAAACTGGCAGCGGAAAAATCCGTAGGCCTAACCTATGTTTTACCTCAAGAGGAGGTTAATCTTCTCCTTGATTCCGACAAAATTCACCGCGTGATTACCAACCTCTTGAGCAACGCCATAAAATTTACCGAAGAATACGGAAGCATTAAAGCGGAGCTGAAAATCTTCCATGACAGGGTAAGGCTCGGAGTAACTGACAGCGGTATCGGGATTGCCGGGGAGGATTTGCCAAAGCTGTTTAATAAGTTTAGCCAGGTTTCTAAAATTTCATCCATAGAAAGGAAGGGCCTGGGCCTGGGGCTCTCTATAGCCAGGGAATTGGTAGAAGCTCAAGGGGGAGAGATCTGGGCGGAATCTAAACTCGGGGTAGGCAGTAAATTTTATTTTACCCTGCCCAGGCTCCCGGGCCTGGAGAACTTAGATAAAGCAACCCGGGATAGATTAAAGGCCTTATTATCGCGCGGCCGGACATTATATTTTATCCAGTTAAATATAATTAACTACAAAGAATTCAGCAAATCGTTAAATTCACAGGCAAAAGAATTATTCAGCGCTCTGGCCTTTAGCGCAGACAAAACGTTGAGAGCGTATTTTTCCAAAGTCAAAGAAAAAACGCAGATAGTTCTTGCGGCTCGCCGTTATGGCCAGTGCGGTTTTATCCTGCCGGGCGTTAGCGAGAAAGCGGCGGAGCTCGCCAGCAGGATGATCTTAAGGAAATTGAGAATTATATTGGCGGCAAAAAAAATCAAGAATGTTTTTATAAATATGGGGGCGCTCTATCCTGAAAGAGAGGATTTTGTAAGCCAAGCGGCTGTCCGGCAGAGTTTTGAGGCGAATCTCAGGGTCAGGAAAATCTGTATTGGCCGCCAGACAAGAAAATTCCAACGGTTGGCGTATAAAGTAGACATACAACTGGTATTGCCCTCTGCTCGGCGAATATCTGCCTCAACCATAGATTTATCCAGCGGAGGACTCTCCTTTTATAGCCCGGAGGCCTTGAAGACAGACGCTCATATTGAGGTGGTAATGAGGTTTCCCCGGGAAAAAGAACCTTTATTTGTCAACGGGCGTATTGCCTGGATAAAACAGATCCGGCAGGGAGAGAGCCAGTACAAAATAGGATTAGAGTTTATCAACTTAGATGCGCTAAAAGCAAGAATAATCTCTCGGAGTATCGGAAAGTATATCCGGCCAAGAAAAATCTGTCCTGTGGGAAAGTAAAAATGACTGAGAAAAGCTTCAATCTCAAAGTTAGAAGGGCCTCGCTGCTTAAGGGAAGGCTCAAAGCCCCGCCCTCAAAATCCTATACCATCCGGGCGCTAATCTGCGCAGGCTTAGACGCAAAGGTAAAAATTGTTAATCCTCTAATTGCCGAGGATACCAGGGCAGCGATGAGGGCGCTTGAGCATTTGGGCGCGAGAATAAAGCCGGGTAAAAATTTTCTCTTAGTTACTGGATTTGCCGGTTTTCCTTCCGCTAAGGGCGGAAGGCTGAATACCGGCGAATCGGGAACCCTGCTTCGGCTGCTATTACCGGTCATTGCCCTGGGCAAGGGAAAATTTGTGGTAAACGGAAGGGGAACTCTTCTGAAGCGGACAAATAAGCCGATTGCCCAGGCCCTGTTGTCTTTGGGTGTGGAGATTAAAGGCAGTGACAGCGATTTTCGCCTGCCTCTAACCATTGATGCAAAGGGTAAAATCCCGGGCGGGAGAGTCAAGGTGAGCGGAAGTTTGAGTTCACAGACAATTTCTTCTTTATTGAATATAGCGCCTTTGGCTGAAAGTGATACGAAGATAATCGCGGAAGGCGAAGTCGTATCCCGTCCTTATATAGATATTACTATAGACGTATTAAGACAGGCGGGGATTGGAATTCTCAGGCAGGGTTATGGAAAATTTTTTGTTAAGTCAGGACAGCGGATTAATTTTAAGAAAGATGTGGTTATCCCTGGCGATTACTCATCCGCGGCATTTTTAATTGCCGCCTCTTGCTTAGTGAAATCAGATGTGACCATAACCGATTTGCTTAAGGATAGCCAGGGCGACCGGCAGATAATCCATATCTTAAATGCAATGGGAGCAAAGATAAAACATATAAATAACGAGGTAAGCATTAAGGGCCCATTTGAGCTTAAAGGTATAGATGTCAACTGCCGCGATACGCCGGATTTGGTTCCCATATTGGCAGTTGTCGCTTGTTTTGCCAGGGGAAAAACAAGAATTTTTAATATCGGCCACCTGGCGCATAAGGAAAGTAATAGAATACTCGCGCCTGCCGGCGAATTAAAGAAATTAGGAGCCAAAATTACCGCAGGAACCGATAATTTAGTGATTGAGGGGTCGGCTCTTAAGCCAGGGGAAGTTTGCGGCTGTAATGACCATCGTATTGCAATGTCACTGGCAGTCGCGGGATTAGCGGCAGGCGGCGTGGATATTCGGGGAGCTGAATGTATCAGTAAATCCTACCCTAATTTCATCCCGGATATGAAATTTCTGGGCGCAAAATTTAGCAGGGTAAGAAATCTCTCAAAAAATCTTGCCTCTTATTCAATCCTATAGTATACTAATATTTTATGGTATAGGAAAGTATAAAACACTTTCCTGACTACTGCGAAAATCGCCTGCCTGCCGGCAGGCAGGCCTGCCTGCTTTAACAGGCAGGCAGAAGGTTATCGCAGAAGGCGATTTTCTTGATATATTAAGGAGGTAATTCTGATGTCAGGACATTCAAAGTGGGCAAGTATCAAGCACAAGAAGGGCGCGGCTGATGCCAAAAAAGGCGCGTTATATACCAAGTTGATCAAGGAGATAACCATAGCCGCTCGTAATGCAGGAGGCAATCCGGACATGAATTCGGCCTTGCGCACCGCTATGGCTAAGGCCAAAGAGGCGAATATGCCTTCGGATAATGTCAAAAATGCCATTAAGCGCGGCACAGGGGAACTCCCCGGGATTGTTTATGAGACGGTAACCTATGAGGCCTACGGGCCCGGCGGCGCGGCGATTTTGATTACGGCATTAACCGATAATAAAAACCGCACCACGGCTGAACTGCGCAATATCCTCTCTAAGAAGGGCGGGAATATGGCCGGCGCGGGTTCGGTAAGCTGGATGTTTAATAAAAAAGGGTATATCCTCATTGATAAATCCGGGGTCAGCGAAGATGTGCTGATGGATGCGGCGCTGGAGGCAGGGGCAGAGGATGTCAAGAGCCAGGAAAAAAGCTATGAGGTAATTACCGCTCCCGCCGACTTTGAAAAGGTAAAGTCAGCCTTGCAGGAAAAAGGGATAAATTTTCAGAGCGCGGAGGTAACCATGCTTCCGACGTCTGCGATTAAGCTGACCGGCTCTGAGGCAAAGCAAATTTTAGGCCTGGTTGAGGCGCTTGAGGAGCATGATGATGTGCAGGAGGTTTACTCTAACTTTGATATTCCTGATGAGCTCATTGAGCAGCTCGCCGCATCTGCTTAAGGTATAGGAGATGCGTATTCTGGGAATTGACCCCGGCCTGCATACTACCGGTTACGGCTTTATTGAGGGTGAAGGATTAGGGGTACGGCTCATTGAGGCAGGATTTATCCGTACCAATCCTAAAGACAATCTGCCGGTGAGGCTCGGGCATATTCACCGGGCGGTAAATAAAATAATAGGTAAATTTAAGCCAGAGGTATTGGTCCTGGAAAAGCTTTATGCGCATTGGAAGCATCCTACCACCGCCTATATCCTGGGCTATGCCAGGGGGATGGTCTGCTTAGCGGCAGAAGAAAATAATATTGAGGTATTTGAATATGCTGCCACGCGCATAAAAAAGGCGCTGGTAGGAAATGGCCATGCCTCAAAATTACAGATGCAGAGGATGATTCAGGGGCTGCTTTCATTAAAGACAATGCCGGAGCCGCCGGATGTCAGCGATGCCCTTGCCTTATGCATAGGACATTCCTACATCGCCACAAAAAAATTATGATTGCCCAAATCTCCGGTAAAATAATCAGGCAGAATTCTAATTCCCTCCTGGTGGATGTTTCGGGAATTTGTTATGAGGTGCTTATCCCCACTGCGATTATGCGCAGGATGGAAAAAAACCTTGATAAGGCCCGGCCGGTTACCCTGGTAACCTATCACTACCATAATCTTGAGCCATCTAAGGCGGTGCCCATTCTTATCGGTTTCCTGAATGAGATAGAGCGGGATTTTTTTCTGCAGTTTATCAGCGTCTCAGGAATTGGGCCCCGGGCTGCGCTGAAGGCGCTGGCGATGCCTTTTTCTACCATTGCCAACGCCATAGCCAGGGGCGATATCAGTTTTCTGAAGTCCCTGCCAGGCATCGGCCAGCAGCGGGC
>MHHA01000054.1:5153-7549 GCA_001805845.1 Omnitrophica WOR_2 bacterium RIFCSPLOWO2_12_FULL_46_30 | reverse complement strand
CGTACATCTTATTGAGGCCTTTAAGGCGACTCTGGAAGATGTGCGGGAAGCTGATTTGTTAATCCATGTCCTGGATATCTCTCATCCTCTACGTTATAGCTATTATCAATCTGTTCACGCCGTATTGAAGGAGCTGGACTGCTTAGGCAGGCCGATGATTACCGCTTTGAATAAAGTTGATAAGTTAGAAGATTTAAACTGGTTGGAAAGATATAAAATGGATTTTCCTAATTCAATTGCCATCTCCAGCTTAAAAAAAGAAAATTTCAATGAACTTATTGCCGGCATAACCCGGGTAGTTTCAAAGGGGATTAAAAAAGTAAGGCTCACCATTCCTATAAATAAGATGAATATAGTTGATTGGGTCTATCGCGAGGGGAAGGTTGAGGAAATAAAATATACTAAGAAATCAGTAATAATAAGCGCAAAGATGCCGAACGTGGCTATCGGCAAAATATCAAGTTATCTGAGCCCCGTTAGAAACCACAGGGCAACCTCTAAGAATGAAGAGGTTTCTGACGGGGTAAAGACAGAGGATAATGCTTAAAAGAGCAGAGCCTAACCGACCATTGACAAGAAGATTATTTTTGTTATAATATTTCTTTAGCTTTTAGCCGGGTATAAGGGCTAACAGAGCGGCGTATCTCAACGTATGTAAAGGAGATGAGGGTATGGTTAAGGCGGCAGATAGAGAGGCAAGAAACAGAGGTATCCTCTCAAGCATAATTGAAAACTATATCAAGACACACTGCGCAGTAAGTTCTGAGGACCTCTGCCAGCATTTTGACTGTTCCTCGGCAACTGTGAGAAACATTATGTGCGAGCTGGAAGACCAGGGGTATCTTACTCATTTGCATACCTCGGGGGGACGCCTGCCTACGGATAAGGGCTATCGCTATTATGTGGATATGCTTTTATCGCAGATGGAGCTTTTTGCGGAAGAAAGAGAGCGTATTACCAGAGAATATAACCGTCAGCTAAACAAGCTGGAAGACATCCTGGAAAAGACCTCAGAAGTGCTTTCTACTTTTACCCGCTGCGCCGGCATTGTATCATACTCCAGTATGAATAATAAAATCTATTATAACGGGGCATCGTTTATGATTGAACACCCTGAGTTAAAAAATATTGAAAATATACGCGGCATTTTACGGCTTCTGGAAGAAAAGAAGATACTCTTAGAGATTATCAACCGCGACCTTAAGAAGAAGTTGAACGTCTATATCGGAGGGGAACTTCCCTGCCAGGATATTTCCGGTTGTTCGTTGGTGGTATCTACCTATGATATGAAGGCGAGGCCGTCAGGCAGGATTGCTGTTTTGGGCCCGCGGAGTATGAATTACGGCCAGGTGATTCCCACTATTGAGTATGTTTCTCAGCTTCTGGGCAAGGCCCTGGAGAATTTGTAAGAGGAAAATGATGCAGCATAATAACAAGAAGGAAGAAAAACAAACCGCAGCGGCACAGGAAAAGGATGCCCTTAAGGAAAATACAGTAACCATTAGCGAGGAAGAATATAAGCAGCTTCAGCAAGAGGCGGCAGAGGTTAAGGAATGCCGGGATAGGCTGCTTCGCCTGCAGGCAGATTTTGAGAATGCCCGCAAGCGTATGGAAAAGCAGTGCCAGGATTTCACCAAGTATGCCAGTGAGGGGATTATCGTAGAATTACTGACAATCCTTGATGACTTAGAAAGGACTACGCAGGTTGCAGAAAATAAGGGCGCAAGCTTAGAGACATTTTTAAAAGGTATTGAGATGATTCTCTCGCATCTCTATGAGATGCTCAAGGTACACGGAGTAAAACCGATGGAGGTCGTGGGTAAGCCGTTTGACCCGCATACCTCTGAGGCGTTAATGCAGGTTGAATCGGAGTTACCCGAAAACGCAGTCGTGGAAGAGATGCAAAAGGGATATTACTTAAATGACAGGGTAATCAGGACGGCAAAGGTTAAGGTTGCAAAGAAACCAGAAACCAGAAACCAGTAACCAGATTCTGGCTTCTGGTTATTAACTGACGAGTAAAGTGAGGAGGTTGACATGGCTAAAGTGATTGGGATTGATTTAGGGACATCAAATTCAGCGGCAGCGGTAATGGAGGCGGGCCGGCCGGTGATTATTCCTTCTGCGGAAGGGGCAGGGGTTGCTTCAGGAAAGGCCTTTCCGTCATACGTCGCCTTTACCAAAGACGGACAGCGGTTGGTGGGCGAGCCGGCGCGCCGTCAGGCAGCGATAAATCCCGAAGGGACAATTCAGGCGGCCAAACGCAAGATGGGGACAGACCATAAATTTAAGGCGCTGGGCAAGGAATACACGCCCCAGCAGATTTCGGCTTTTATCCTGCAGAAGATAAAGCAGGATGCGGAGGCATACTTAGGAGATAAAGTTGAAGAGGCGGT
>MHHA01000054.1:0-5147 GCA_001805845.1 Omnitrophica WOR_2 bacterium RIFCSPLOWO2_12_FULL_46_30 | reverse complement strand
GAGATAAAGTTGAAGAGGCGGTAATTACCTGCCCGGCATATTTTGACGATAACCAGAGGACGGCAACCAAGGATGCCGGAGAAATCGCCGGCTTAAAGGTGCTGCGCATTATTAATGAACCTACTGCCGCCTGTCTTGCCTATGGCCTGGAAAAATCCCAGAAAGAGCAGAAGATTATGGTCTTTGACTTTGGCGGAGGCACGCTGGACGTAACCATAATGGAGATGGCCCAGGGCGTATTTGAGGTTAAGGCTACTTCCGGAGATACTCAATTGGGCGGAACCGATATGGATAATATCATGATTGATTATATCGCTAAAGAATTCAAAAGAGAAACCGGTATTGACGTTAAGAACGACAAGATGGCGGTGCAGCGCGTGCGCGAGGCGGCGGAAAAGGCAAAGATTGAGCTTTCCAGCACCCTGACCACCGATATTAATCTGCCGTTTATTACCGCGGATGCCGGCGGACCCAAGCATTTGACGATGAATTTAACCCGGGCGAAATTAGAAGAGTTAGTTGATCCGATTATCGGACGGTGCCACCATCCCATGGAGCAGGCCCTTTCCGATGCCAAGCTTTCTTCCAAGGACGTTGACCGTATCATTATGGTTGGCGGGCCGACCCGTATGCCTATTGTGCAGAAGTTTCTTGAGGACTATGTGGGCAAGAAGATTGAGCGCGGGGTTGACCCAATGGAATGCGTGGCGTTGGGAGCGGCAATCCAGGCAGCGATTATCAAGGGCGACATGAAGGATGTTTTGCTCTTAGATGTTACGCCGCTGTCATTAGGAATTGAAACCTTAGGCGGAGTCAACACCAAGCTCATAGAAAGAAATACTACTATCCCGACGAAAAAAAGCCAGGTTTTCTCAACCGCTGCCGATAATCAGACCGCGGTTACTATCCGCGTCTTACAGGGCGAGCGTCCGATGGCTGACGATACTGTGGAATTAGGCAGATTTGACTTAGTGGGTATCCCGCCGGCGCAAAGAGGCATTCCCCAGATAGAGGTTGCCTTTGATATTGACGCCAACGGTATCGTCCATGTCTCGGCCAAGGATTTAGGGACCGGGAAAGAGCAGTCTATCCGTATCACCGCGCCTAAAAAACTCTCTAAAGAAGAGATTGAAAAAATGGTAAAGGATGCGGATAAATTTGCCGCGGATGACGCCAAGCGAAAAGAAGAAGTGGAAATCAAGAACCAGGCTGATACGTTAATTTATGCCACTGAAAAATCTTTGAAGGAATTCGGCGATAAGGTATCGGCTTCCGATAAGGAGAACATTCAGAAAAAATTAGATAATTTAAAAGAGGCGGTTAAAGGTAAAGACCTTGAGAGAATTAAGAAGGCAATGGAAGATTTGACCGCTGCTTCGCATAAGTTGGCCGAAGAGATTTATAAACAGGCCGCGAGTAAGCAAAAAGAGAAACCGGAAACCGGTAACCAGAAGCCGGAGGAAGAGCAAAAGGATAAAAAGAAGAAAGACGAAGACATCATTGACGCCGAATATAAGGCCGAGGACGATAACAAATAGTTCAAATAGTTCATAGAGTTCATAGAGTTAAACTCAAGTAACTCTATGAACTCTATTAACTCAAGTAACTTTAATTATGATGGCTACCAAACGCGATTACTACGAGATATTGGGCGCAAGCAAGAGCGCCTCTTTGGATGAAATAAAAAAGGTATACCGGAATCTTGCTTTGCAGCATCATCCTGACCGGGTGCCGCATGAGCAGAAAAAAGAAGCGGAAGAGAAATTCAAAGAAATCTCAGAGGCCTACGCAGTCCTTTCAGATGCTGAAAAAAGGGCGCTGTATGATCAATACGGCCACTCAGGAATTGACCAACGTTATGCGTATGAAGATATCTTCAAAGGCGCTGATTTCGGAAGCATCTTCGGCGATTTAAAAGATTCTGGTTTCGGCGGAGGCATTTTTGAGGAAATCTTCGGTGACTTGGGATTTGATATCTCCGGCGCCATGGGAGGCCGGCGCGCACATGCCCGAAGCCGGCGGGGTAGAGACCTCCAGATTGAGATTGATATTACATTAGAGGAGGCCTTTTCCGGAACAGAAAAGACGATAACTGTTCCACGTTATGAAGTTTGTTCAACCTGCCAGGGTTCAGGCGCTAAGCCGGGTTCAAAAAAAACCGCCTGCGGACAATGCAAGGGCCAGGGCCAGGTGGTAATGTCAAGCGGTTTTTTCCAGATAAGGCAGACCTGTCCGAAATGCCGGGGGGAAGGTTTTATCATTGGGCAGGCCTGTCCTGCCTGCCAGGGAGAAGGGAGAGGAAGAATCACCCGAAAGCTTGAGGTTAAGATACCCGCAGGCGTGGATATAGGCTCATCTTTACGCATAAGAGGCGAGGGAGAAGCCGGAACCCAGGGCAGAGGGGATCTCTATGTGTTGATTAATGTTTTGCCTCACTCCCATTTTGAGCGGCACAATAACGATATCTTAAGCGAAAGCAGGATAAGCTTAACCAAGGCAATTTTGGGCGGAGAAGTTGAAGTTCCTACTTTGGCAGGGAAGGTGAAGATGAAGATTCCTCCCGGCACCCAGCCGGGTAAGATTTTTCGTTTAAAAGAAAAGGGAATGGCTGATTTACATAGTTATACCAGAGGCGATCAATTAGTGCGGGTAAATATAGAAATACCCGAGGGCCTGACTAACCGAGAGAGAAGGCTGATTGAGGAATTCGCCAGCCTTCGGGGCGAAGACGAGGAAAAGGAAAGCATCGTAGAGAAAATCAAGAAAACATTTAGATAGCGGGGTGAGGAGAAATGCCAACATACGAATATGAATGTAAAAGCTGCGGCCATCGTTTTGAGCATGCGCAGAGTATGTCAGATTGCCAGCTTACGGAGTGCCCCCAATGTAAAGGGCGTTTACGCAGGATTATCGGCAGCGGCATAGGGGTAATTTTTAAAGGTTCGGGGTTTTACGCCACCGACTATCGCAAGCCGGGCTATAAAGAGAAAGAGAAAAAAGAAAAGAGCGCCCCTTGCCAGGCGGCCAAACCTTCCTGTAAGGGTTGCCCTTCTGCCGCTTAAGGATTAAAGCTGGTGCAGACAAGAAATTTTTATTGTTACTGGCTGCCGGTATATCTTTATCTGGGGCTCATATTTTACCTGTCTCATCAGCCGGCCTCCATACTGCCTCACTTTAAATTTGATAAGCTGGTCCATTTTAGCGAATACGCTCTCCTGGGATTGCTTTTGATGCGGGCGTTGGCTAAAAGTTACCGCCAGAGTAACCACTTGCTTCTACGGTTTATCGCTCTCTTTATCGCGGTTACCTATGCCGGGACAGATGAATTCCATCAGCGCTATATTCTCGGCAGAAGTTCAGATTTCCTTGATTGGCTTGTTGATTCTTTTGGCGCTGCGCTAAGTTCCTTTCTTTTTAGGAGAAGCGATAAACCCTGATGGCTCAGATAATTCCATTCCGGGGCTTGCGATTTAACCGGAAAAAAATAAAAGGCCTTAAGCTCGCGGTAAGCCCTCCTTATGATGTAATCTCCGCAACACAGCAATCCCGATTGTATAAGGCGCATAAATATAATGTCGTGCGCATAATTCTGGGTAAAGAAAAAAAGAGCGATGGCCCCCTGCGCAATCGCTATAGCCGCGCGCGCGATTTCTTTAAAAGCTGGCTCAGAGAAGGCGTACTTATTCAGGATAAAAAGCCCTCCATCTATATCTATGAACAATCCTATGCTTTTGAAGGCAGGCGCCTAAGGCGCATCGGTTTTATCGCCCTGCTTAAGTTAGAGCCCCCGGATAAAGGCGTTATTCTGGCGCATGAAAAAACCTTCTGTAAACCGAAGGAGGACCGCCTTCGGCTTCTTAAGAGCACAGAGGCAAATCTAAGCCCTATTTTTGGGCTTTATCCAGATGAACATTTTAGAATTGACAGGCTGCTTACGGGTTATCGCAGGACCGCGCCTCTTGCTGACTTTGAATTTGAAGGGATAAGAAACCGCTTATGGCGGATTGATTCCCGGAATTTTATACAGGCGCTTACAAAGTTAATGCGCAGAAAAAGAATTTTTATTGCTGATGGCCACCATCGCTATGAAGTGGCCTATTACTATAAGAAACTGATGAGTAAGAAAAGAGCGGTTGGCGCGGATTATGTGATGATGTATTTTTGTAACCTTGCCTCGGGCGGCTTAAAGATCCTTCCGACTCATCGGGTGATCCGCAATATCCCAAAGGCGGAATTGGCAGCTTTGCCTCTAATTTTAGAGCGCTATTTTACAATTTCGCCGGTTTCTTCGCAGAAAGAATTATTCTCAAGGCTTAGGCAGCCAGGGGCCGGTGAGCATCTATTCGGCTTATGCCTTCAGGCAAAAGGATTTCATTTGCTTAAACTAAAGCGGAAGAAAATCTTAAATACGCATAAGCCACCCCGCCTACGGCGGGGCGATAGCCGCAGCCATAGCTGCTATAACAGCCTGGACGCAGTTATATTACATAACCTCATTTTGGATAAACTGCTCGGAATCAAGGAAGAAAAGGCCGGCGCGCAAAATATTCTCTATACCCGGGATGAGCGGGAGGCAATACGATTAGTGAATAACCGGAAATACGACTGCGCCTTTTTCCTGAATCCGCCGAGGCCGCGACAGGTAAGCGCTATTGCAGGGCGCTCTTTGCGAAAGATGCCGCATAAATCTACTTATTTTTATCCTAAGCCCCTTTCGGGCCTGGTGATAAATAGGTTAAGGACCGAAGAGATAGATTATAAGAAAGTAACCAGAAACCAGTAACCAGAATAAAGAAACAAAATCTGGCCTCTGGTTACTCCCGAACGCCTGCCTGCCGGCAGGCAGGAAGCGAGGGAAGATGCCGCTTTTTAAACCAAAATATACTATTGTCAAAGTTAAGAAGAAAGAAATTCCCGGGGGATTATGGACTAAGTGCGATGAATGCGCGGCCCCCGTTTATAATAAAACCCTGGATGAAAATTCCAAGGTTTGCCCTAAATGCGGATACCATTTCACGCTTACGGCTAAAGAAAGAATAAATTTGCTCATAGATGAGCCGAGCTTCCAGGAGTATGACGCTGAATTAAGTTCGTCTGACCCCTTAGGGTTTAAGGGGCCGAAGACGTATGTGGACAAACTAAAAAGC